>NZ_JBINJD010000150.1:0-12296 GCF_043951915.1 Alienimonas sp. DA493
GGTCCGCACAGCGGACCCTACGCCCATGACCCCCGCCGCCCTCGCCCACGTCACCCGTCGTCACTTCCTGCGGGACGCCTCCGCCGGGTTGGTGGGCGGGATTTGGCTCTCGCAGCGCCTCGCCGCGGCGAACGAGTCCGCGGGCCCGCCGGCCGGGCCGCCGCACGCGGCCCGGGCGAAGCGGGTCATCCACCTGCACATGGTCGGAGCGCCGAGCCAGCTGGAACTGTTCGACTATCGCCCGGCCCTGCAAAAGTACGACGGCAAGGACTGCCCGCAGGAGTATTTAGAGGGGCAGCGGTTCGCCTTCATCCAGGGCGTGCCGCAGTTGCTCGGCCCGCAGTTCCCCTTCGAAAAGCGGGGCGAGAGCGGCCACCCGGTCTCCGACCGCCTGCCGCACTTCGCCGGCGCCGTGCCCGGCTACGGCTGTCCGGCGGACGAAGTCTGCTTCTTCAAAACCGTGCAGTCCGACCAGTTCAACCACGGGCCGGCTCAATTAATGGCCCACACCGGCGACCCGCGGATGGGCAAGCCGAGCGTCGGCGCTTGGACGACCTGGGGGCTGGGGACCGAAAACGAGAACCTGCCCGGCTTCATGGTGCTGCTCTCCGGCGGCCGTCCGCCGCGGGCCGGCAACGCCCTGTGGGGGTCGGGCTTTTTGCCGGGCGTGTATCAGGGCGTGCAGTGCCGCAGCGGCGGGCCGGCGATCCTCAACGTCGAGAACCCGCGGGGCGTCTCCCGGACCGCCCGCCGGGCGGCGCTGGATACGCTGCGGGAATTGAACGAACTCGCCCACCAGGAGTTCGGCGACCCGGCGACCCTCACCCGGATCGAGCAGTACGAACTCGCCTACCGCATGCAGGCCGCCGTGCCGGAGGCGACCGACCTCTCCGGCGAGACGAAAGAAACGCACGAATTATACGGCACGACGGACGGCGCCAGCCTGGCCAACAACTGCCTGCTGGCCCGCCGGCTGGCGGAGCGGGGCGTGCGGTACATCCAACTGTTCGACTGGGGCTGGGACAGCCACGGCGCCGGCAAAAACGAGGCCCTCAACCACGGCTTCAAAGATAAGTGCCGGGAGATGGACAAACCGGTCGCCGCGTTGATCGCCGACCTCAAACGCCGGGGAATGCTGGACGATACGCTGGTGATCTGGGGCGGGGAGTTCGGCCGCACGCCCATGCGGGAGAATCGCGGCGGCACGACGATGGCGATGATCGGCCGCGACCATAACCCCCACGCCTTCACCTGGTGGATGGCCGGCGGCGGCGTCAAACCGGGGGCCACGGTGGGCGAGACGGACGAACTGGGCTACCTCCCCGCCGACACCCCCGTGCCGCTCCGCGACGTGCACGCGACCGTGCAGCACCTGCTCGGCTTCGACCACGAAAAACTGTCCGTCCCGTTCCGCGGGCTGAACCAGAAACTCACCGGCGTGAAGCCCGCCCGCGTCGTCACCGAGGCGCTGGCGTGAGCCAGGGGGCGACGTGAGCCAGGGGGCGACGTGAGCGGGGGAGCGACGGCAACCCGGCGACAACCTGACGACAAACCGGCAAATTAAAGACCGACGCCGCGCCGGTCGTTCGCCGCCGCTCGGGGCGGCGTTAGAATACGTCTCACGTTTGCTCGCCGCGTGATCCTCCGACTGCGAACTGAGACGCTGTTTTGTCCGATCATTTCATTGCGGGGCGCGCCGCCGGCCGCACGTTTTCAACGCTCGGCCGGACGGTCGGGCTGTCCGCCCTCCTGATGACCGCCGTCGTCGCGGCGCCGGGCTGCTCGTCCGGCGAAAGCGGGGCGGTCGATCCCGGCGACGAAGGCCCGCCGGAGCAGATGGTCCCGCCGGAAAACACGGCCGCTCCCCCGGCGGTCGCCCGCTGACGTTCGGAAGCTTTCCCCTCCGCCCGCCGTAGAAACCGTCCCGGCAGACCGGGCGATTCGTACGGCGGGCGGTTTTCGCTGCGCCGCCGACGCTCCGGGGCGATCTCTCTCGGCCAAGAAAAACGCCCCGATCGGCCGTCGGCCGATCGGGGCAACGTTGCGACGGGGCGGGAAAGTCGTTCGGAGAACGACCGCGTCGGCTCAGAAGGCGTCGTCCACCACTTCGCCGCCGTCACGCGAGCCCAAGGCGCCCCACGTGCCGTAATTCGACGGACCGAACGTCGCGTTCGGCAACGAGAGGTCGCCGGTGTCGATCGTTTCGGAGATAAAGTTGACGGAGCCGTCCACCAGGCAGACCTGCACGCCGCCGTTGTGGTAGCTGCCGGCGGAGTGGATGCCGCCCGCGGCGTAGCCGTACCGGGCCCCGCCCCAGTCGCCCGTGTCGCAGGAGGGGCCGTTCGGCGGGAGGATCGTCATGAAGCCGGTGATCGAGGGATAGCCCATGGCGTAGTTCCGCCCCTTCTGCAGATGAATGGCGGACACGCCGGACCCGGTCTGATAGAAGCCCGGCTTGTCCCCGGACGCGGCCGTCACGACGTCCAGGCAGTCCCGCTTGGGGTTCATGTACTGGTAGGCGTCGGCGTAGGTGTCCGCCTTCTCCAGTTCGTCGACCTGGGCCACGGCCCCCTGGTAGGTCGGGGAGCCGCCGGTGCGGCCGATCTCGCCGAACAACAGCGTGTTGCTGGAACCGTCTCGGACGGCCGAGATGCCGAAGTGCGGACGGCTCGCCTCCGCATTCGTCGCGCCGGCGTAACCGATCATGGCGCCGCCCATCCCGCGCCACGCCGGCCGGGCCCGTTTCACGAAGTATTCGCGGCCGTCGTACATGATCACCTGGCCGTTGTCGCCCCAGTTCAGCCCGTAGTTGGTGTTGCCGCTGCCGGTCGGTTCCGTGGGGTCCGAGGGGCAGAGGAGCGTCTTGAACTGGTGGGCGAACGGCGGGTAGCCGTTGCTGGTATTAATGTTCGGCCACATGCCGAACGGCACGAAGGTGGTGGTTTCGGTCGTCAGCGGGCGGCTGATCTGGTTCCAGTAGGCCGTCTCGTCCAGGTAGGGAGCGAGCATCGGGAACAGGCTCCAGTCGGCGATGGTGCCTTGCGGTCCCGACCACCCGCCGTCCGGGTTGCCGATGCCGGTCGTTCCGGAGGGGAAGGTTTTATAGGTGCTGTGATAGTTGTGCATGGCCAGCCCCAGCTGCTTGAGGTTGTTCTGGCACTGGCTTTTGCGGGCGGCCTCGCGGGCCTGCTGCACCGCGGGGAGCAGGAGGGAGACGAGAATCGCGATGATCGCGATGACCACCAGCAGTTCGATCAGCGTAAAGCCGGGGCGCGTCGGCTGCGTTCGGGGTCGAGACATCGTGGACGTGAGATGAAAAAGGGGGCGGGCGCCCCCTCCGGCGAGGACGGGGCGGCGGGAGGCGACGGGCCGGAGGTGCGGCGCCGTCGAGAAGGTCAATTCATGCTCGACCGTCCCGGACGGACTCACAAGACCGGCGCCCCGCCTCCGCCGCGCGATAATCGCGATTCGCGGACTGAAATGTGCGTATCGACGGCGGCTTGCGTATCGCGCTCGCAGCGGCGCCGGCGCCGTTTGCGGGCGGCCTGATTCCGGTCCCGAACCGGGGGGCGGCCGGGCTGCCGCCGGCCGCGGTCGGCGCCTGCCTTGGCGGAGGCGCTCGCGGAGGGGCCGCGCGACGTCGCCGCCGCGCAAAGAAGAACGCCCGGCGATTGTCGCCGGGCGTTCGGGATGCGAGTGGACGCGGGCGGACTCGAACCACCGACCTCCACGATGTCAACGTGGCGATCTAACCAACTGATCTACGCGTCCCGGTTCGTTAGCCGTCCCCGTGAAGAGGGCGGCGAACGTTCGGCGGACACGATAGACCGCGACGGGTTCGCGGTCAATCACGCCGCCGGTCAATCAGGCCGCAGGTTCGTTCGCCCCGCCGACCGGCACGCCCACGGCCTTCGTCAGCGCCGCGGTCAGGGCCGCGTCGCCCTGCGGGTAGGTCGCGGCGATGCGGACGGCGAAGATCGGCAGGGGGGGCGAGAAGCCCGCGAACGCCGCCGTCCGCAGCTTCACGAGGTCCTTTTCCGTGCAGAGCAGGGCGGTCGCCCCGGCGTCGGCGGCCCGGCGGGCGATCGCCGTCACGTCGGCCGGCGTGTGAGCGTGGTGGTCCGGGCGGGGCTCGAAGGTCGCCGCGTTCGCCCCCAGACCCTCCAGGGTGGCCCGGAAGCCGGCCGGGTTGCCGATGCCGCAGAAGGCCCCCACGGTCGCCCCCCGGACCGTCCCCAACGGCTCGGCGGCGCCGGCGACGTCGATCAGCGTCGTCGGGGCGAACGCGACCGGCACGACGGGCACGCCGGGCGCCCGGTCCGTGAGGGCCGCTTCGACGGCGGCCCGCTCGTCGGGGGTGATCGCGTCGCAGCGGGTCAGCAGGATCAGGTCGGCCCGCCGCCGCAGCGCCGAGGGACTCTCCCGCAGCAACCCGGCCGGCAGCACGCGGCCGCGGCAGCCGGCCCGCCGCAGACTGCCGGGGCCGAAGGGGGCGGTGGCGTCGATCAGCGCCAGGTTCAGGTCGCGGCCCAGCCGGCGGTGCTGGAAGCCGTCGTCCAGCACCAAGCAGTCCGCCCCGCGCTCCCGCAGGGCGTGCTCCGCCCCGGCGACGCGGTCCGGGTTCTGCACCTGGGGGACGCCGGGCATCAGGGCGTCGAGGAGCAGTTTCTCGTCGTTCGCCCCCTCGCCCTCCAAAGACTTGTAGCCCCGCGACAGCGCCGCCGGCCGCTTGCCGGCCGCCCGCAACCGCAGGCAGAGGTCGGCGACGATCGGCGTCTTGCCGGTCCCCCCGCAGGTCAGGTTTCCCACGGAGATCACCGGCGCCCCGACCCGGCGAACCCGCTTCAGCCCCGCGTCGTACGCCGCGTTGCGGGCCCGCACCGCCAGCCCGTACGGCAGCGACGCCGACAGCAGCCCCAGCCGCAGGGCCGCGGCCCACGGCCCCCGCGTGCGGCCGGAGATCAGATCGAGGAGGGCGGCTTCGGTCACGGGGACGTTGTACGCGCGAGGCGAGCGGCCGGGGAACCGCACATCCCCCCGGCCGCGGGAATGACGAACGAGGAATGTCGAATGACGAACGGGGACGATAGCCTGAGGGGAGCCTTCGTCATTCCTCATTCGACATTCGTCATTCCCCCGTATGGCGCCCGACGATCTCGACACGGCGGATCTCGAAGCCGCCCTCGGTCACGCCTTCGCCGACCGCGGGCTGCTGCGGCGCTGCCTGACGCACTCGTCGCTGGCCCGCACGCCGTTGGAGTCGAACGAGCGGCTGGAGTTTCTGGGGGACGCGATCCTCGGGGCGGCGGTGTGCGAACGGCTGTACGCCGCCCGGCCGGACCTGTCGGAGGGGGAACTGACGAAGTTGAAAAGCGCCCTCGTCTCCCGCCGCAACTGCGCGCTGCTGGCGGACCGGTTGGACCTGGAGCCGCGGATCCGCACCGGCAAGGGGCTCGCCGGCGCCGTGCGGGCGACCGGGCGGCCGGGCCGAGTGCCGCGGAGCGTGCTCAGCAACGCCTTCGAGGCGGTGATCGCGGGGGTGTACCTCGACGGCGGCTGGGAGGCCGCCCGCGCCTGCGTGAACCGCCTGCTGGACGCCGCCGAGAACGACCCGGCCCCGGCTCCCGCTCCAGCGCTCCCCGGTTCGCCGTCGTCGCAGGGCGACGCGCCCCCCGCGCGCCGCGGCGGCGACGGGGTGAACTATAAGAGCCGTTTACAACACCGCACCCAAACCGCCGGCCACGGCCCGCCGAGCTACGAACTGCTGGAAGCGACCGGCCCGGACCATGCGAGAACGTTCACCGTGCGGGCGGTGATCGCCGGCGTGCGCTACCCGTCCGGTTCCGGCGGCACGAAAAAGGCCGCCGAACAGGCCGCCGCCGCCGCCGCGCTGGCGGAGTTGGAGGGGTGAAGAACGTCCGAGCCGCGACCGTCAGGGAGCCGGCCGCTCTCGGACATTGAGTATTGAACGCGGCGCCGAAAAGGGGGCCGACGCCGCGGACTCGCTCGGATCATCGAGAACGGCCCCTCCCTCACGGTCGGGGCTCGGGGTGACGCACTCACGCCTTCACGACCGTGCCCAGCGCCTCCAGCCCCCGGGTCGCCCCGCGGGAGTCGATCACCAGCGGGGCGTGTTTCACGACGGTTTCGTAGTCGACCGCGTCGTGGTCGGTGGCGATCAAAACGCAGTCCAACCCCTTTAAAAACTCCGGGGCGAGCGTTTCGCTGACGAGGTCGGGCGGGTCCGGGTAGTTCCGCTTGCCGCGGGGCATCCGGGGGATGTGCGGGTCGTGGTAGCTCAGTTCCGCCCCCAGCTCGCCCAGCCGCCGGAGCAGTTCGAAGCTGGGGCTCTCGCGGTGGTCGTCCACGTTCTTTTTATAGGCCAGGCCCAGCACGCAGATTTTGCTGCCCCGCACCGGCTTCGTCGCGTCGTTCAACGCCGCAATCACCTTGCCGACGACGTACTCCGGCATCGAGGTGTTCACCTCGCCGGCCAGTTCGATAAACCGGGTGTTGAGGCCCTGCCGGCGGGCCAGCCAGGTGAGGTAGAACGGGTCGATCGGGATGCAGTGCCCGCCCAGCCCCGGGCCGGGGTAGAACGCCTGGAAGCCGAACGGCTTTGTTTTGGCGGCCTCGATCACCTCCCACACGTCCACGTGCATGCGGTCCAGCAGGACCTTGAGTTCGTTCACCAGGGCGATGTTCACGGCCCGGTAGGTGTTCTCGAGAATCTTGCAGGCCTCGGCGACCTCCGGGCTGCCGACGGGGATCACCTTCACCACGGCCGCCTCGTACAGGAGGCGGGCCAACTCCCCGCTGACCTCGTCCAGCCCGCCGACGACCTTGGGGATGCCGGCGGCGGTGTAGTCCGGGTTGCCGGGGTCCTCCCGCTCCGGGCTGTAGGCGAGGAAGTAGTCCTCCCCGGCCGTCAGTCCGCTCTCGGCAAGAATCGGCAGCAGCACGTCCCGGGTGGTGCCGGGGTAGGTGGTGCTTTCGAGAGCCACCAACTGCCCGGGCCGCAGGACCTTGGCGATCGCCCGGGCGCTGCCCTCGACGTAGGAGAGGTCCGGGTCGCGGGCGTCGGTCAGGGGGGTGGGAACGCAGATGAGCAGCACGTCCGGCTCGTTCAGCCGGGCGAAGTCGTCGGTCGGCTCGAAGGCGTCGTCGCGGAGCCAGGCGGCGATCTTCGCGCCCGGCACGTGCTTGATGTAGCTGCGGCCGTCCCGCAGGGCGTCCACCTTCGCCCGGTCGGTGTCGAAGCCGATCGTCTTGAACCCGGCGCCGACGAAGGCGTCCAGCAGCGGCAGGCCGACGTACCCCAGCCCGATCACCCCGACCCGGGCGGTGCGGTTCTGCAGGGCGGCCCGGAGGCCTGCGGCGGGGGAGGGCGGGGCGGCGGACATGCCGGCAGGATAGCCGCGGTCCTCGCCCGTGGAGAGCCGCCGGGACCCGCGGGGAGCGACCGGCTGAGCCGGTTTTGCGGGTTCCCCCCGTCGATCGCCCCCCCGCGGCGGTCGTACGGTGACGCCTCCCTCGTCGACCGCACCCCCTCGCCCCGGCCCCCGCCGTGAACCGCTTCCTGTCCCACGCGCTGCTGTCCGCGGGTCTCGCGGCGGCGGTTCCGACCGCCGCGTCCGCCGCCGACCCGCCGTTGCTCGCCGGCCCGCCGACCGTCGGCGGCGAGGAGCAGGGGGACGCCGACGCCGCGCCGCCGCCCCCGCTGCCCTCGCCGGCGGCTCCCGCGCGGGAGACGGCGCCGCCCGTCCCGCCGCCGCCGCCGCCGCCGCCGTCGTCCCCGCGGGACGGCGCCCCCGCCGGCGAGGCCGCGGATCTGACGATCACCGAACTGCCGGGGAACGAGCCGCAGCTCTTTGAGGAGTCGGACACCGCGGACGAGGAGTGGCGGAACCGCCTCGCCGCCCCGTCGGAGAACGCCGCCGGGAATCGGTCGTCGGACGCGTCCCGGGCCGTTCCGCCGGAGCCGCAACCGCCCGAACCGCTCCCGCCGCTCTCCTCGGAGCGGGAGTCCGGGTATCGCCCCGTGCCCGAACGGAACCCGTCGGCCGCGGAGGCGGGCACGTCCCTGCGGGACCAGTACCCGATCACCGTCGTGCCGCCCGACCCGTCGCCCGTCGCCGCCCCGGCGCCGGAGTTCGACACGGACCGGGGATACGACCGCGTCCCCTCGGCGACCCCGCAGCCGGACGCGTCCGCCCGCCGCCCGGACCGCCCGCGGACGGAGGGCGTGGCGCTGTCGAACAGCGTGTGGGACACGACCTACACCAGCGTGACCGGGCACTTGGTGCGGGGCGAGGTGCGGTTCTCCGGCAACGGCGGCACCGTGCTGGGCGGGGAGGGGCGGTTCTCGAACCTCACCTTCACCCCCGCCGCGAACGGCCGGCCGGCCCGGATTGCGGGCGATTGGGTGATGAACGGCTTCACCGGCACGGTCGCCTGGGACCTGCTGACGGCCGACATGACGAACGGTCCGCCGCGGCTGGAAGGTTCCTGGACGCTCACCGGCGGCCCCCCGGGGACGTGGCGGAGGACGGGCTCCTGGAACGGCACGCTCGCCGCCGACCAGAACGCCCCGCCGGACACGACCGCGACGATCCTCGCCGAACCGACCCAGACCGCCCCGCGGACCAGCGGCGTCCCGCGGACCGCCCCCGCCCCGCAATCGAACCCCGCCCCGCAGGCCGCGCCGCAACGCCGGCCGCTCCCCCGCCGCTTCCCGCGGCTGTTCCGTCGGCGGGGCAATTAGAAGGCTTTTCCGCTGACCGTCGCGAGGCTTACCAGCCCGGAGCGCAAGCTCCGGCCGTACGTCCTGGCCGCGTCGGCTGCGCCGACGGCCGATGTTTGCGCATCGGGCTGGTGTTGAACGTGAGCGGCCTCAGCCGTAGCGCCACCAGAGCAGGCCGCAGCCGACGGCGTAGCTCGCTGCGAAGCCGAGCGTGCCGCAGACGATCTCGCCGACGACCGCCTTCCACCCCCCGCCCGGCAGCCGGCGGGCCAGCAGGGCGCAGGGGATCGCGGCCGGCGGGCCGGCGAGGAACGACCACTCGAACGCCAGCCCCAGCCGCCGGCAGAGCCAGTAATACAGCCCGAACAGCGCCAGCAGGCCGACGGCGACGACGTCGTCGGTCCGCTTCGCCCCCGGCCGCGACGCCACCCCCGCCGTCGCCCACAGTGCCGCGTGCAGCGCCAGCGGCCAGGTGAACAGGAACGACCTGGCCGCGTGCCCGAGCGCAGTCGTCCCCGCCGCCCCCAGCAGAAACGCCCAGAGGCACCACCACAGACGGAACCGGGCGACGAATCCTCCGGCGGGGCGCCGGCCGAACATTCCCGCGAACCCGCAAGCGACCCCGGCGGCGGCCCAATACAGGAGCAGGCAGACGACGAACCAATCCCGCAGCATGCGGCGGGTGGGGGCGTCCATCATATATTCCGGCTCGACCGGCAGCACGGCGGCGTTCCAGTCGGTCGCGGGAGTCAGGTCGCCGGTGGTGCGGGAGTCGGCGGGAGTCGCGGACTCCCGCTTGTCTCTCGCGGCGTCTCCCGTGGGGGCGTCGCTGAGCCGCACGGCGACGGCCCGGTCTTGGTGGCGGGCAAACAGCACGCCGTCGGTGAGCAGCGGTTTCGTCCAGACGACCGCCCCCGGCAGCAGCGGGGTGCGGCCCAGTTCCTCGTACCGCTCCGGCGTCGCCCGGGCGAGGATCAATTCGCCGGAGTCGTTGAGCATCAGCAGGCGTTCGCCGTCGCTGAGCACGCTGGATTGGCCGATCGCCTCCGGCTCGGCGCTGCGGCGGGCCTTCATGGTGCCGACGGTCCAACGGATCTCCCCGGTGAGGAAGTCCACGCAGCGGAAGGCCCCGCGGCTGGGCCGGTGCGGCTTGGCCTGAACGTCGTGCAGATCGAACCCGTACAGACTCTCGCCGACGAGGAGGGAAGAGCAGACGTCGTTGCTGAGAACCTCGCTCCGCCACGCCCGCCGCACGCCGGGCGGGTCGGCCGTCAGTTCCAGCAGTTCCGACCCGGCCCGGAACGGACCGCTGATCCAGAGGTGCGGCTCCCGATAAATCGGCCGGGCGGCGTGTTCGTCGTAGCCCTCCGACAGCTTTTCCCGCCACAGTTGCTCCCCCGTCTCCCGGTCGAAGGCGACGAGGGCGTTTCGCAGATAGCCCAGAACCAGCGGCCGGCCGTCGAGTTCAATGCAGACGGCCGGGCAGTGGCTCGCCGGGTCGGCCCCGCTGCGCCAGAGCGTGGCGCCGGTGGCCGGATCGAGGGCGACCATCGCCGCGTCCTCGCCGCCGACGGGCAGGAATAATTGGCCGTCGGCGAGAACCGGCGGGCAGGAGTAGCCGAACTCCACCGGCTCCGCGGCGAAGCGTTCGTACAAGTCGAACCCCCACAGCCGCTCGCCGGTCTCCGCGTCCAAACAGCCGACGGTGCCGTGCGGCTCCGTATAAAAGACTCGGCCGTTATGCACCGCGGGGGCCGATCGCGGGCCGGGGTAGAGGCCGGCGGGGTCCCAGGCGTGGGCGGTGCGGCGGCTCCACCGCGTCTCGCCGGTCGCGGCGTCGAGGCAGAGGACCGACTGCCCCAACAGCGATTGGCCCTGCGTATAAATCGAGTCGCCGGCGGCCGCGAAGCCGCTGTAGCCCTGGCCGAAATCCGCCTCCCACAGCACCGGCAGGCCGGCAGCGGGAAACGTCTCCGGCAGCGGCTCGTAGGCTCGCGGCTCGACCTCGGCGGCCCCCGCCGCGGCGGCGAGGAGCAGGGCGGCGAGGGAGGTCAGCGGCGTCACCCCGACAGCGTACCCGTCTCCGGCCGGGGATTGCCCGCGGGTGGACGCCCCGCACGCCGACCGGCGCGAACCCCCGTGCCGCGATCGGGCCGCGGGCGACAGGCTGGGAGCCCTCCCGCATTCCCCCCGCCCCGCACCGAGCCCCTCCCATGAAAGCCGTCGTCTGGCACGATATCGGCGACATCCGCCTCGATAACGTCCCCGAGCCCAAGCTCAAAGACCCCACCGACGCAATCGTCCGCCTGACCGCCAGCGCCATCTGCGGCACGGACCTGCACTTCGTCCGCGGCACGATGCCGGGGATGAAGGCCGGCACGATCCTCGGGCACGAGGGTGTCGGCGTGGTGGAGGAGGTCGGCAAAAACGTGCGGAACCTCTCGCCCGGCGACCGCGTCGTCATTCCCTCCACCATCGCCTGCGGGCACTGTTCCTATTGCCGGAGCGGCTACCAGGCCCAGTGCGACGAGGCGAACCCCAACGGCCGGGAGGCCGGCACCGCCTTCTACGGCGGCCCGGCGAACACCGGCCCCTTCGACGGCTTGCAGGCCGAATACGCCCGCGTTCCCTACGCGAACACGGGCTTGGTGAAGCTCGGCGAGGCCGTTACCGACGACGAGGCGATCTTAATCTCCGACATCTTCCCCACCGGCTATTTCGGGGCGGAAATGGCGGAGATCGAACCCGGGGACACCGTCTGCGTGTTCGGCTGCGGGCCGGTGGGGATGTTCGCGATCCTCTCCGCCCAGTTGATGGACGCCGGCCGGGTGCTGGCGGTGGACTGCGTGCCGGACCGCCTCGCCAAGGCCCGCGACCGCGGGGCGGAGGTGATCAATTTCAACGAGGAGGACCCGGTTCAGGCCATTAAAGAGCTGACCGGCGGCATCGGCGTGGACCGGGCGATCGACGCCGTCGGCGTGGACGCCGAACCCCCGACGGCCGGCCCGGCGAAGGCCGCCGCGGACAAGCTGGCCCAGGAGTTCCGCCTCGAAGTCCGCAAGGCCGCCCCCAACGCGAACCCGGACGCCGACCGCTCCAAGGGCGAATGGGAGCCCGGTCAGGCGCCCAGCCAGGTGCTGCGGTGGGCCGTCGAGGGGCTGGCGAAGGCCGGGACGCTGTCGATCATCGGCGTCTACCCGCCGACCGCGATGGTGTTCCCCATCGGGCAGGCGATGAACAAGAACCTGACCATGAACATGGGGAACTGCCACCACCGGCATTACATCCCCCGGCTCGTCGAGATCGTGCAGGCGGGCCGCGTGCGGCCGACGGACGTCCTGACCGTGGAGGAGGAGCTGACGGACGCGATCAGCGCCTACAAGCAGTTCGACGAACGCAAGGCCGGTTGGATGAAGGTGGAGCTGGACCCGGCGAAGTCGTCCCGCCGCGTGAGCTGACCGCGTGAGCTTGCGGGTTGTTCGTCCCTCCCGCCCCGCAAGCGGGCGAGTTGCCGCCGGGCGGGCGGGGGGGAGTGGCGAAGCGAGGGGCGGGG
>NZ_JBINJD010000151.1:0-12176 GCF_043951915.1 Alienimonas sp. DA493
GCCGCCCGCCCCCGACGGCGCCCCGCGGGCAGATCAGATCGTCCGGCCGACCCCGCGGCTGGACCGCGGCCCCGCGGAACCCGTCCACCTCGCCTCGACGCCCCGCTGAGGCCGGCCCCGCTCCCCCCAAGGTCCGTTATGCCCTCCGCCGCCCTGCTGACCCTCGCACTGCTGGCCGGCGACGCCCCCGCCAAACCCGCCGCCATGTCGCCGGACCTCGCGCCGCCGTTGCGAACCTACGTCGTCGCCCGGGTCGCGGAGTTCGATCAGATTCCCGCCGCCCGCAAGGCCCAACTGGAAGAACTGGCGGCCCACGTCCGCGAGCGGCGGGAGGCCGGGGCGCCGGTGCGGCTGACGTTTATTTGCACGCACAACTCCCGCCGCAGCCACTTGGGGCAGCTCTGGGCGGCGGTCGCCGCGGAGGCGTACGGGGTGGAGGAGGTCGAGACCTTCTCCGGCGGCACGGAGGCGACCGCCTTCAACCCCCGGGCCGTCGCCGCCCTCCAGCGGGCCGGTTTTCAGATCGAATCCGACGGCGCCGCGACGAACCCCCGCTACGCGGTGACGCTGGGCGAGACGCTGCCGGCGTCAGTCTGTTTCTCGAAGAAGTACGACGAGGCCCCGAACCCGCGGTCGGACTTCGCGGCAGTGATGGTCTGCACCGACGCCGACGAGGCCTGCCCGATCGTCCCCGGCGCCGCGGCCCGCTTCGCCCTGCCCTACGAAGACCCGAAGATCGCCGACGACACCCCCGCCGAGGCGGAGCGCTACGACGAACGCACCGCCCAGATCGGGCGGGAAATGCTGTATGCGTTCTCGCGGGTTCAGTAAGACAGAGCAAACATATGCGGCGACCCATAACACTTCGCTAATCCCGCAGCGGCAGAAGTAGTTTGAGAGGCGGGATTAGCAACTACCAGAGGCAACGAGGCGCCAGAATGTCGGAACAGCAGCTTGCCGAAGCAATCATCGCTCTTTCGCACGCCGATGACTGGGAAGAAGCAAAGCGAGAGTGGTCCCTCGCAAAAGTATACGAAGCCGAAGAGCCAGAAACCTGCCTTTGCGGCAAGTACCCGATCTTAGAGATTTGCATCCTGCATAATAGGCTAAACCATGAACTCGCCACAGTTGGCAATCACTGTGTAAAGAAGTTTCTGGAACTCGAATCTGACAAGATCTTCTCAGCCATCAAGAGGGTGCGACGGGAGAACAAGCGTGCTCTGAACGCCGAGGCAGTTGAGTACGGTCATAACAAAGGTTGGATCAACGCTTGGGAGAGAAGCTTTTATTTGGACACAATGAGAAAAAGAAATCTCTCGGAAAAACAACGAGCAAAACGCGTACAGATCAACGAGAAGTTTTCTGCCAACCTTAAAGAATCCGGTTCTCGCAGCTAGTGGTTTATGTCAACGCGCATGCCGTGCGACATCCGACCCTCTTCAAAAACGCCACACCGCTCCGCATGCTCACCCGCCCCGTCCGCTCCGCTCCCGGGGCGTGAGAGCATGGCACACAAGGTTGGCGAATGAAGACATCTCCCAAAGAACCACCGCCGGCCAAGACCGCGGCCCGGTTCGACGCCACGCCGCTCCGCCCCGCGGACGGCGGGGATTGGGCGTTCGTCGTGCTGCCGAAGGCGGTCAGCGAAACGCTGCCCCGCCGCGGCCGCACGACCGTGGAGGGGACGCTGAACGGGGCGCCGTTTGAGCAAACCCTCGAACCGGACGGCCAACTCAGCCACTGGCTGCGGGTCGACCCGGACCTGCTCGACGCCGCGGGGGCGGCGGTCGGGGAGGTCGTTTCGATCGAACTGCGGCCGGTCGACGCGGAGCCGGAGCCGGCGGTCCCGGACGACCTGCAGGAGGCCCTGACGAGCTCGCCGGCGGCCCGGCGGGGGTGGGACGCGACGACGACGCTGGCCCGGGTGGACTGGGTGCATTGGGTCGTCTCCGCCAAACGGCCGGCGACCCGGGCCAAGCGGATCGCCGAGGCCTGCGACAAGCTCGCCGGCGGGGCGAAGCGGGTTTGCTGCTTTGATTCGTCCGGGTTCTACAGCAAGGCCTTCAAACCGCCGACGCCGGCGGAGTGAACGCCGACGCGGCGGCACGCTACGCTGCGCGGCCCCCGCCCGTCCCCCCTCAGAAGTCGTTCGATGCAGCCCCCGGTCCCCTGCCTCTGGTTCGACGGCGACGCCGAGGAGGCCGCGGCGTTTTATACGTCGCTGCTGCCAGACTCCCGCGTCGGCCGGGTGCTCAAATCCCCCGTCGACACCCCCGGCGCCGTGGCCGGCCAGGTCATCACCGTGGAGTTCACCCTCGCCGGGGCGCCCTACGTGATCCTCAACGGCGGCCCGGGGCACCCGCACACGCAGGCGGTCTCCTTTCAAATCCACTGCGAGGACCAGGCGGAGGTCGACCGGCTGTGGGCGGCGCTGGAGGAGAACGGCGGCTCGCCCATGGCCTGCGGTTGGATCACCGACCGCTGGGGCGTGTGCTGGCAGATCGTGCCGAAGCGATTAATGGAACTCATCGCCGACCCCGACCCCCAACGGGCCGAACGGGCGATGAATTCAATGATGGAAATGATCAAAATCGACGTCGCGGAGGTGGAACGGGCCGCCGACGGGGCGGCGGACTGACCGTCTATCCGAGCAGCCCTGGCACAATTCCTTCCCCGCATCGTCGCTCGTCCCGACGCTCCGCGTCGGGACGCACGGGCCGCAGAGCGGCCGGACGCTCCGCGTCCTGTGCGGGGCGACGCAGAGCGTCGCCCCGAGAGGAACGGGGCGTTTTGCGCTCCGAGGCGTTTCGGACGGGCTCCGGGCAATCGCTGTCAGCAAACCGGCGGGCGAGCGTTATCATCGGGCGTCGCCGGTTCTCTCGCCGATTTATCTCATGGCTGATTCGCTCCCCCGCACCCGCCGGCAGCGGCTCGCGTGGGGCGTCGGCGTGGCGGTCGTGACTCTGCTGTGTCTCGTCAGCGGCGTCTTTCGCTGGTCGGAATTGAATTGCCGGCACGAAGAGGTCGACCTCAACTCCGGCCGCGTCCGGCACACGCGGTTCCTCCTGTACTGCCAAGTCGGCGAACGCATTGAGGAGACGTGGCTCTCCCGGGCGGTCGCCGCCCCCCCGGGGCCGGCGGACTGGCGGCGAGTCAATACGTTCTCGCCGGGCGCGGGGCATTCGCCACACTATCAGTATCACAGCGCGATTCATCAGATTGACACGCTGGCGCTGGCGGACGAAATACTTCCCTTCACGCCGGACGCCCGCCGGCAGGTTGCGGAGAGATTGCTGTCGTCGTGGCGGACGAGCGACGATGACGAGACCGACGACTACGTCGACGAGGTCGGCCGGATCGCGTCGGCCCGGCGGGAAGCGAGCGCGGCGGCGGTGACGGCGGCCGATCTCTCGCCATTCTCCCGCAGGCGGAGCGTCCCGGACCCTTGAAGGGTCCGGGACGCTGGCGTGACCTACCGCGACGGCAAACGGAACAGCGCTCCGGCCGACGGCGGGGGCGGCGGTTGAGAGCGGGGGCGTTTATGCTGCCTCGCTCGTTCCCCGCTCGGAAAGCGCCGCCGATGTCTCGCACTCTTTCGTCCCCCGTCCGACTGGCGGCGGGACTCGTCGCCGCGGCGTTCGCGCTGGCCGGGCCGACGGCCGGGGCGGCCGACGAGGCGGACGCCGCGCCGGCCGAACCGTACGACGTGCTGTTCCTGATCTCCGACGACCTCACCGCCGGGGCGCTCTCCTGCTACGGCAATACGGTCTGCGAGACGCCGAATATCGACGCCCTCGCCGCGGAGGGCGTGCGGTTCACCCGGGCCTATTGTCAGGCGACCTATTGCGGACCGTCGCGGGCGTCGTTGCTCAGCGGGTATTATCCACACGCCACCGGGGTGTTCGGCTACGTCAGCCCCCGCCCGCAGATCGGCGATCGGGAGACGTGGCCGGAGTTCTTTAAGAACCGCGGCTACGACTCGACCCGCGTCAGCAAGATTTTTCACATGGGCGTCCCCGGCGGCGTCGAACGGCGCGAGGGCGTGACGGACCCGCGGGCCTACGACGGGGCGGACGACGCCCAAAGCTGGACCGCCCGCTACAACAGCCCCGGCCCGGAGTGGCGGGCCGCCGGCGACGGGGAGACGCTGGAGGGCAACCCGGACGGCGCCAAGCCGGTGGTCGGCGGGAATACGTTCGTGGTGGTCGAGGCTGACGCCGGCGACGAGGCCCACTCCGACGGCAAGACGGCCGCCAAGGCCGTCGAGTTGATCTCTCAACCGCGGAACGAGCCGCAGTGGCTCGGCGTGGGGTTTGTGCGGCCGCACGTGCCGTTCGTGGCGCCGCGGCCGTACTTCGAACCTTTCAAGCCGTACGCAGACCTCGCCCTGCCGGAGCGGCTGGAGAACGACTGGGACGACATCCCCAAGCCGGGCATCAATTATAAAACCAGCCGCAACATGCAGATGGACCTCCGCAAGCAGCGGAAGGCCCTGGGCGGGTATTACGCCTCCGTCGCGTTCATGGACGCCCAGGTCGGCAAAGTCATGCGGGCGCTGGAGGAGTCCGGCCGACGGGACCGCACGATCGTGATCTTCACCAGCGACCACGGCTATCACCTCGGCGAACACGACTTCTGGGCGAAGGTGAGCCTCCATGAGGAATCCGCCCGCGTGCCTTTAATCATCAGCGTGCCCGGCAAGGCCCCGGCAGTCTGCGACAGCTTTGTGGAACTGCTCGATTTATTCCCCACCACGCTGAGCCTGTGCGGGTTCGAACCGGCGGCCCGGTTGCAGGGGAAGGACATTTCTCCGCTGCTGGACGACCCGACCGCCGAAGTCCGCGAGCGGGCCTTCTGCGTGGCCCCGAACCGCCGGGGGTTCCTGCTCCGCGACGACCGGTTCGCGTTCATTCAATACGGGGAGAACGCCGCCGGAGGGATCGAACTATTCGATATGCACGAGGACCCGCAGCAGTTTTATAACCTCGCCGAGCGACCCGCCTACGCGGAGACCGTCGCCCGCTATCGGGGGCTGCTCGCCGACAAACTGGCCGCCGTCCGCGACGACGACCTACCCGACTGACCGCCCGCCCCCGGGGCGGCCCCGTGTTCGGCGAGAACGGCGGCGGGTAGAACGGGCGGCGCTTTCCCCGCCGATCTTCTTCCCGCAACGCTCCAATGGCCGACCCCGATCCGTTCCGTCCGCTGGCCGGGCGGCGCGCCCTGGTGACGGGGGCTTCCTCCGGCATCGGGCGGGCGATTGCGAAACTGTTGGCCTCGGCGGGGGCGGCGATGGTCGTCAGCGCCCGGCGGGCGGAGCGGTTGGAGGCGTTGGCGCAGGAGATCAAGGCGGCCGGCGGGGTCGCCCACGCGATCCCCGCGGACGCGGCCGACAACGCCGCCGTCGACGCCCTCTGGGAGAAAGCGACCGCGGCCCTGGACGGCGTGCCGGACCTGGTCGTCGCCAACGCCGGGCGGGGGTTGCAGGGGGGCGTGCTCAGTTCCGACGAGGCCGCCTGGGAGGAGATGACCCGCCTCAACGTGCTGGGGGCGATGCACCTGATGAAGGTCGCCGCCGGCGCCCTGCGGGGCCTGCACGACGGGCCGAACGACGACGCCCCGCGGGATCTGTTCGTGATCGGCTCGGTGGTGGGGACGAACGTCTCGCCCTTCTCCGGCGTGTACGGGGCGACGAAGTTCGCCGTCGAGGCCGCCGCCGAGGCCCTGCGGCGGGAGGTCGGCAAGAGCGGGGTCCGGGTGACCACGGTCAAACCGGGCATCGTCGCCAGCGAGTTTCAGGAGGTCGCCGGCTACGACCATGAGAACTTCGGGCAGGTCGTCGAGAAGTTCGGGGCGATGCTCGACCCGGAGGACGTCGCCCGCTGCGTGCGGTTCGTCGCCTCCCAGCCGGCGAACGTGCACGTCAACACGCTGACCGTCCGCCCGGTGGGGCAGGACTACCCGTGAGCCTCCCGCGGCCCCCCGGTACAACGCCGGTTCCCACCTAAGCCGGCCCCATATGGCGCCGGCTTGGGCGTCTTGTCGCATCGTCGGAAGGATTCGCCCCGTGCTCTGCATCGCCGTGACTCCGAGCAGCCGGACGCTGGCGAAGGTCGATCTGCTCAACGCCGCCCGGCGGGCGGACCTCGTGGAGCTCTGTCTGGACCACTTCTCAAAGGACCCGGACGTCGGCGACCTGATCGCGGGCTGCCCGAAGCCGGTGATCGTCTCCTGCCGCAGCACGCAGCACGGGGGGCGGTTCGACGGGGGCGAAACGCACCGGTTGGGACTGCTCCGGCAGGCGATCGTCGCCGGGCCGGCCTACGTGGAGTTGGACGTCGACGCCGCCGAGGCCCTGCCGCGGTTCGGGGAGACGAAGCGGCTGGTCGCCTTCCACAGTCCCCACAAGCCGCTGAAGAAAATCGAGGCGACGGTGGAGCGGGCCGTCAAGGAGTTCCACGCCGACGCGGTGAAGTTCACCTGGCCGACGCCCCACCTGTCGGCGGCCTGGCCGCTGATTTATGCGGTCTCGCAGAAGCTGTCCGTGCCGGTGGTGGGCCAGGGGATCGGGGCGGGCGGGCTGACGTTCAGCCTGATCGCCCGCCGATTCGGCTGCCCGTGGATTTACGCCGCGTTGGAAAAGGGCATGGAGGACGTCCCCGGCCAGCCGACGGTGGAGGAGTTGGACGCCTGCTACGACGCCCGCTCGATCGACCGGCGGACGCGGTTCGTCGCCTTCGCCGGTTTCCCCCCGAACGGCAGCGAAGACGCCGACGCGGACGCCGCCCGGGGGGCGATCTGCGGGCGCTGGAACGCCGCGGCGCGGACCGCCGGGGTTCCGCACCGGGCGCTGCCGCTGGAGGCGGGGCGGTTCGACCATTTGGGCGAGATGCTGCGCATCCTGAAGGTCCGGGCGGCGGCGCTGGGGCCGGCGTTGGGGGCGGAGGCCGCGGCGGGGTGGTCGCGGTTCGCCGCGCCCGCCCCGGGGACCGACGGCCGGTCGACACCCACGGCGGTGGTGAAGGAGGACGACGGCTGGCGGAGCCGGGCCTCCGCCCGGGCCGCGACGGCGGACGCCCTCGCGGCGTACTTCGGCGGCCACCTGGAACGCCGGCAGGTCGCGGTGTTGGGGGCGGGCCCCGGGGCGACGGGCCTGTGCCGGACGCTGCGGGACCGCGGGGCGACCGTGGCGATCGCCGACCCGGACGACGACGCCGCCGCGGCGCTGGCCCGCTCGCTGAACGCTCGGGCGGCGCTGTGGCGGGCGGTCTACATGACGCACTTCGACGCCCTGATCCGCGGCGAGGCGACCTCCGGGGGCGTGTCGAAATCGGCCGCTCTGACGGTGGGCGGCACCCGGCCGGACCCGTCGGGTGCCGGCCCGGTGCCGATCGGCGAGGGGCCGCGGGCCTTCGCGGAATCCGGCTTCGAACCGCGACTCAAAATTGCGGACGTCACGGCGGTCTGGGGCGACACGGACTTCCTCGCCGCCGCCCGCCGCCACGGCTGCACCGTCGTGGAACCCGCCGCCGTCCGCTCCGCCGTCCTGGCGGACCTGTTCCGCACCGTCACGGAAACGGAGTGGCTGGATTGAAAGATGTAAGTTCATGCCGCTCATCGTGTTGCAGTCGAAAACGGCACCTCGTTGCAACTTGCCGGGAGTCTTTGCAAAATTACACCTGTTTTTGCAATACGTTCGTCCTGATGCGGTCCCTCAAACATGGATCAGAGCGAGTTCACCCAAAACGCTCCCGGTGAGTTGATCGTCGTCCGGGTTCCGACGGGAGTTCCCGGCAACGACTGGGAGCGCGATTACGCGTTCGTTCCTCGCCCGCTGCCGCCAAACTGGGAGATGCCGCTTCACCTCTGGCCGCTTTTGGTCGAGGCGAAGGAGAAGGTGGGGATTTTGGAGGGAATCGGCTGGGGTCTGCCGAACCCGGCGATCCTGCTTCGCCCGCTCAGGACACGGGAGGCGGTGCTTTCATCTCGCCTCGAGGGAACCTACGTCACCCCGAGAGAGCTACTGCTGTTCGAACTGGAGGGGGGGCCTGAGACGCCCGACCCAGCCGAAACGGAGGCGCGGAACGACCAGAGGGAGGTTTCGAACTACGCCCGCGCCTTGCACTTCGGCATGTCCGACGACCGGCCGCTGTCGACCTTCTTCATCCGTCAGATGCACGGCCTCTTGATGGAAGGCGTGCGGGGGCAGGACCGCCACCCGGGGCGGTTTCGTACAATTCAGGCGGTGATCGGTTCGAGCCGTCGAGATCGCCGCTTCGTACCCGCCCCGCCGGAGCGGCTGGAAGAGTGTCTGGACGCATTCGGAGATTATCTCGGCCGTTCGCCCCGCCCGATCGATCCGTTGGTGGACGTCTTCGTCAGTCACTACCAGTTCGAGACGATCCACCCGTTCGAGGACGGCAACGGACGGGTTGGCCGCCTCCTGTTGGCGGTCTGTTTCCCGCGGTGGGGTTGCCTGACGAAGCCGTGGCTCTACATGAGTCCATTTTTCGAATCTCACCGGCAGGAGTACTTCGACGCGCTATTCGGCGTCAGCGCCCGCGGGGATTGGGCCAGCTGGATCGGTCTTTGTTTACGCGGCGTCATTGAAGTCGCCGACGACACAATCCGTCGTTGTAAACAGCTCATGACGCTTCGGGAGCAGTTCTCCGAGCGTGTGAAAGACAGCGGCGGCTCCGCCCGTCTGTGGGATGTCGCAGAGGGGCTGTTCGAGAGCCCGTTCGTTCGCGTCACGAACCTCGCGGAGCGATTGGGAACGCACTACAACACCGCCAAGCAGGATTGCGAGAAGCTTGTGGAGGCGGGCATCCTGGCGGAACTGCCCAAAACCCGCCCCAGAACGTATTACAGTCCTGAGATCTTCGACCTGGCTTACGCCGTCGCGCCTGCCCCCGGCGAGCCGGATGTCACCGAAGGCTGACGCCGTAGGGACGCCGCACGGGCTCCTGACGGGAGACAGACGCCACTGGCCGCTCTGGACGGGCGACTTGTCGGCCGGGGTCGACGGCCGCGGCCGGGTTCGGATGATGAGGGGCCGCCCACGCCCCCGTCACGTTCGCCCACGCCCCGTGTCGCCCGAACACTTTCTCAACCGCGAGCTGTCCTGGCTGGAGTTCAATCAGCGCGTGCTCGACGAGGCGGCCGACGCCCAGGTGCCGCTGTTGGAACGGCTCAAGTTCCTCGCCATCACCGCCTCCAACCTGGACGAGTTCTTCATGGTGCGGGTCGGCGGCCTGCAGATGCTCGCCGAGGAGAGCCGCGAAGCGTCCGGCGAGGCCGGCGACGACGAGGAGGACGAGGCGTTCTACGACGAAGACCTCGCCTCGGCCGGCGCCGGACCCGGCGCCCCGCCGGGGACCGACCCGGCGGGGATGACGCCCGAGCGGCAGCTCGCCGCGATCGCCGAACGCTGCGCCACGATGAACGCCGACCAGTACGCCCTGCTGGCCGAGCTGGACGAACAGCTCGCCGGGCACGGGTTCGTGCGGCCGGACCCGGCGAAGCTGACCACGCACCAGGCCGCGGCGCTGGACCACGCCTTCCGCGAGACGCTGTTCGGCGTACTCACGCCCACCAGCGTGACCGGGCCGGAGGACTTCCCCCTGGTGGAGACCGGGGCGGTCTGCGTGCTGGTGCGGCTCGCCCCCGCCGACGGCGGGAAAGGCGGCCGGGGCGAGGGCGGAAAGAACGCCGGGGGGGCCGGCCGGCCGGTCATCAAGGCCGCCGCCAACGCCCTCGCCGAAGGCGGGCCGCGGTTCGCGGTGATCCCCTGCGGCCGGGCCGTGCCCCGCTGGCTCACCCTGCCGGCCGACGGCGCCCAGGCGGAGCACGCCGCGGGGAGCCACGACGGCGGCCGGGCCTTCGCCTACCTGCCGGTCGAGGAGGCCGTCGCGCACCTCGCCGGCCGGTTCTTCGAGGGGCAGATCGTCGAGGAGACGGTCGCTTTCCGGGTCACCCGCAACGCGGACCTCGCCATCCGGGAGGACCAAGCGGGCGACCTGCTCCGTCAGATGCGGCGGGTGCTGGAAAAGCGCCGCCGCACCGGCTGCGTGCGGCTGGAGATGGCGGCGGGGGCCTCCGAGGAGGCGACCGCGTTCCTCACCCACTGTTTGGACGTCGCCGAGCGGGACCTGTACCTCGCGGACGGGCCGGTGGGCCTGGCGGCGCTGATGAAGGTCACCGGGGCCGCCGGCTTCGACGACCTGCGGGTGGACGACTGGCCCCCGCAACCGCCACCGCGGCTGGAGGGCGAGGAGCCGGCGTTCGACGCCCTGGCCGCCAACGACGTGCTTCTCTATCACCCCTACGACAGCTACGAGCCGGTCGTGCGGCTGGCCGAGGAGGCCGCCGACGACCCGGACGTGCTGGCGATCAAACAGACGCTGTATCGCACCAGCGCCGACAGCCGGATCGTCGCCGCCCTCAAAACCGCCGCCCGGGCGGGCAAGAGCGTCACCGCGGTGGTCGAATTGAAAGCCCGGTTCGACGAGGCCCGCAATATCGAATGGGCCCGCGACCTGGAGCGGGCCGGCGTGCAGGTGATCTACGGCGTGCGGGGCCTCAAAACGCACGCCAAATTGTTGCTGGTGATCCGCCGCGAGCCGGACGGCGTGCGGCGGTACGCCCACTTCGGGACCGGCAACTACAACGAGTCGACGGCCCGGGTCTATTCCGACGCCAGCCTGATGACCGCCGACGAGGACCTCACCGCGGACGCGGTCAACTTCTTTAACGCCGTCACCGGCTACAGCCAGCCGCAAGCGTTCCGGCGGATCGAGGCGGCGCCGATCGGCCTGCGGGAGCGGTTGGCGGAACTCATCGGCGCCGAGGCCGACCGCGCCCGCCAGGGGGCGCCGGCGGCGATCGACGCGAAGATGAACTCGCTGGTCGACCCGGCGCTGATCGACGCCCTCTACGACGCCAGCGCCGCGGGGGTGAAGATCCGGCTGAACGTCCGCGGCATCTGCTGCCTGCGGCCGGGGGTGGAGGGCGTCAGCGAGAACATCCAGGTCGTCTCCGTGGTGGACCGCTTCCTGGAGCACGCCCGCGTCTTCCGGTTCGTCCACGGCGGGGACGAACTGGTGTTCCTCTCCAGCGCCGACTGGATGCCCCGCAACCTGGACCGGCGGATCGAACTGCTGGTGCCCGTCACCGCCGAGCCCCTCAAAAAGCGGCTGCGGGAGACGATGAACCTGTATTTCCGCGACAACGTCAAAGCCCGCGCGCTGCACGCCGACGGCGTCTGGCGGAAGGTGACGCGACGCGGCCGCAAGATTCGCAGCCAACAGGCGCTGTACGAGGAGGCCGTCTCCCGGGCCGAACGTCTGCGGCCCACCGTCTTCGAACCCCACCGGGCCCCCGGCAAGCAGGACGAATAACCCGACGCGTCAGCGCGGGAACCGACGGCCGACGCCCCGCGGCGGCGTGCCCGCTCCGGGGGACATCCTTGCTTCAGGACGCGCGGCGAAGGACCATCCGGCGGTCGGCCGTTCGGCCCGACCTCTCCGCTCCTCCGAATCCGCCCCGCTCACGGCGAAGCTCCCATGCGATTGCCACTCCCCCTTTTCACCCGCTCGATCGATCTGCGGAAGCGTCCGCTGACCGTCGCGGCGCTCTGTTGCGCGCTCGCCTGCGCGACGACCCCGCTGGCCGGCTGCGACGGGTCGACCGGCGACGCCGAAACGCTCGAGGGCGACGAGGACGTGATGTCGGAGGACGACATCGAAGATTACGAGGCCGAAATGCGAGCCGCCGAGGGCGGCTGACCGCGGGCGGGAGTCCCGCCGGCCGCGTCGCGAGTTCGTTCGACGCGCGACGAAAACGCCCCGCGGTCGCCGAAGCGACCGCGGGGCGTCCGTTTTGGAGCGTTCTTCAAGACGTGCTCCGTCCGGCGGAACCGGGCGGCGTCGGTCAGAACTCGTCGACGACCTCGCCGCCGGCGCGGCTGCCGAGGGCGCCCCAGACGCCGTAGTTGCTGCGCCCGCTGCGTTTGGCGTTCAAGGCGCCGTTCTTGCCGGCGTCGATCGTCTCGGAGATGAACCGGACCGACCCGTCGCCCAAGCACACCTGCACGCCGCCGGTGTGGAAGCTGCCGGCGGAGATCACGCCGTTGCTGCCGTCCCAGCCGGACTGCAGACAGCTCGGGCCGTTCGGCG
>NZ_JBINJD010000152.1:0-12116 GCF_043951915.1 Alienimonas sp. DA493
GGCGGCCAGCCGCGGCGGGAGGGGGAGTCGGGGCACGGGGCGGCTCCAGCGGGGGGGAACGAGAAACGGCCGGCGGCGTCGCCGGCCTCACCTCACAGTGACGTAGAACAGCGATCCGTTTAGCTCTCACGAAACGCCACTGCGTCGTCTCTCCCGGCGATACCGCGACTCCGCCGCTCTCGCCGGATCTCTAGGGTAGGCGTGTGATAGGGTCCCGCGGCCGGTAACGTCTCAGACGTACACCTAATCCCGCCCGCCGCCGAGCCCGTGCCCGCCTCTCGCTATGGGCGGCTGCTTTGCCGGGGGTGCGGGGTCATACCGAACGGTTCGAGGTGCTTCTGATGTATTTCTCCCGCAGCACCGACGACCGCACGAGATCGGACTGGGAGCCGCTCCCCGACCACCTCGCCGCGGTCGCCGGGCGGGCCGCGGGGTTCGCCGACGCCTTCGGCGCCGCCGCGTGGGGCGAGGCGGCGGGCCGGTGGCACGATCTGGGGAAGTACTCGCGGGACTTCCAAGACCACCTCGTCACGCCGTCGCAGGTCGATCACGCGACCGCCGGGGCCCAGCACGCCGCCGAAACGCTGCCCGGGCCGGCCGGTCGATTGCTAGCGTACGCGATCGCGGGCCACCACGCCGGGCTGGCGGACGCCCAGGCTAAAACCGCCGGCCGCACGTCGCTAACGGACCGGCTGAAGAAGTCGGTCCCCGACTGGTCCGCCGCCCCGGCCGCCGAGCGGGCCGCCCCGACGGCGTTGGCCGCCCCGCAGCTCGGGACCTTCCCGCCGCCGCTCGCCGCGGGCCTGCGCCGCGACGCCGCCGTACAGGACCGGGATCGCGTCGCCTTCCGGCTGGCGTTCCTGGGGCGGATGCTGTTCTCCGCCCTGTGCGACGCGGACTCGCTGGAGTCGGAGCGGTTCGGCGACCGGGTCACCTCCGCCGCCCGCCCGGACGCCGCCGCGGCGCCGTCGATGCGGGAACTGGCCGCGGTCCTCGACGCGCACCTCGACCGGCTCGCCGCCGCCGCGCCGGCCACCCCGGTGAACGCCCGCCGGGCGGAGGTTCTCGCCGCCTGCCGAGAGGCCGCCGAGCGGCCGCCGGGGTTCTTCTCGCTGTCGGTGCCAACCGGCGGGGGCAAGACGCTCGCCTCGCTGGCCTTCGCCCTGCGGCACGCGGCCCGGCACGGCCTGCGGCGGGTCGTGACGGCGATCCCGTTCACCTCCGTGATCGAGCAGACCGCCGGCGTGTACCGTGGCGTCTTCGCCCCGGCCTTCGGGGAGGAGCGGACGGGGGAGATCGTGCTGGAGCACCACTCCGCCCGCGACCCCGAGGGCGACTCCCTCACCGCCCGGCTGGCCGCGGAGAATTGGGACGCGCCGCTGGTTGTGACTACCAACGTCCAGCTCTTCGAGAGCTTATATTCGGGTCGGAAAGCGGCCTGCCGAAAGCTGCACCGGCTGGCGGGGTCGGTGATCGTGCTCGACGAGGCCCAGACGCTGCCGCCCGACCTGCTCGCCCCCTGTCTGCGGGCCCTGAGCGAACTGGTGGAGGTCTACGGCTGCACGGTCGTCCTCTGCACCGCCACCCAGCCGGCATTGGAGAAGCGGGACGTCTTCCCGATCGGTCTGGAGAACCGGGCCGACGACGGCGCTCCGGAGCCGGTGCGGGAGATTGTCCCCGCCCCGGCCGCCCTGTACGAGGCGATGCGGCGGGTGCGGTGCGAGTGGGCCGGGCCGCTGTCGGACGCCGCCCTCGCCGCACGCCTCGCCGCCCGGCGGCAGGTCCTGTGCGTCGTGAACAGCCGCCCGCACGCGCGGGAGCTATTCGAGGCGACGCGGGGCGAACTCGGCGACGACGCCGACGGGCTGATCCACCTCAGCACGAACCTGTGCGCCGCCCACCGGGCGGAGCGGTTTGCGGAGATCCGCCGCCGGCTGACCGACGGGGAGCCGTGCCGGGTGGTGAGCACGCAACTCATCGAGGCGGGCGTGGACGTGGACTTCCCGGCCGTCTTCCGGGCCCTCTGCGGCCTGGACAGCGCCGCCCAGGCCGCCGGCCGCTGCAACCGGGAGGGGCGGCTGCTCGGTCTTAACGGGGAGCCGGCCGAGGGCGTACTGACGCTGTTCGAGCCGGACCGCCCCCCCCCGCCGGGACTTCTGGCCAGTGCTGCGCATAGAACCCTGGAAGTAATCGCGACGGGCGACTATTCGGATCTTCTCTCGCCCGATGCTGTTCGTAGGTTCTTCGAGCTGCACCTCTGGGCAAGCAAGGGCCAACGCGGCGACTGGGACGCCGAGGAACCCGTGCTGCCTTGCTTCAAGCTCGCCAACGACCTCGCCCCGCTGGCGGACTACGCGACGGCCGACGAGCGGTTCCGCATGATCCCCGACGAGGCGACGCCGGTGTTCGTCGCCTGGGGGGCGGAGGGCGAGGCGCTGGTCGATCGGCTGCGGCGGCACCCGCCGGACCGGGCGCTGCTCCGCACGCTGCGGCGGTACGCCGTCGGCGTGCACGACCGGAACTTCGCGGCGCTGGTGCAATCCGGCGACGTGGAGCGGCTGCACGCCGCGACCGACTTCGAGGGCTTCGCCGTGCTGGCGAACCAGGACCTGTACGACGCGGATCTCGGCCTCCGCCCGGACCGGCCCGGCTGGTACGAACCGGGAACGTTAGTGGTTTGAAGACAGGCGGCGGGTGCGGATCATCTTCAAGGTGACCCCTTCGCCGGTCCGATCACGCTTGCACTACTGTGCGCACGTCACCACTGTGCATCTGTCACACATCTGGAGTTGCCGATGGTCGACCCGCCCGCCGCGCCCCCGTTCGCGACTCCGCCCGATTCGCAGTCAGTCGCCCTTCGAGTCTGGGGGGACTTCGCCTGCTGGACCCGCCCGGAGATGAAGGCCGAGCGGGTCTCCTATGACGTGCCCACCCCCTCCGGCGCCCGCGGCGTGTTGGAGGCGATCTACTGGAAGCCGGAAATCCGCTGGATCGTCACCCGCTTGCGGGCGCTCAAGCCGATCCGGTTCACGACGGTGCGGCGGAACGAAGTCGCCTCCAAGGTGCCGACCAAAGGGAAGTTCGGCGTCGGGGCCGCGATGAAGGCGGGGAGCGGGCGGCTCGGGCTCAATATTGAGGACGACCGCCAACAGCGGGCCGCCACGCTCCTGCGGGACGTGGACTACGTCATCGAGGCCCGCTTCGAGGTGCTCGGCGGGGCCGATATTGCGAATAAGCACGCCGCGATGTTTGCCCGCCGGGCGGAGAAGGGGCAGTGCTTTCACCGTCCGTATTTGGGCACGCGGGAGTTCGCCTGCGACTTCGAGCCGGCCGACCTCGCCGCCCTCCCCCCGGTCCCGGAGGAGCTGCGTGGCGAAAAGGACCTCGGCTGGATGCTGCACGATCTCGACTTCAAGAACGGCATGGAGCCGCGTTTTTACCGGCCGACGATGACTGACGGCGTGATCGACGTGCCCTACCCCGACTGGCTGGAGCCACCCCGCCGACGGGCCCCGCAACCGGACCTCGCCATCGGCGGGAAAGGGGGCGAGCGATGATCCTCACGGCCCTGCAACAGTACTATCGACGGCTGGAGGACGACCCGAACGTCGACGTCGTGCCCGCCGGGTACAGCCGGCAGAAGATGACGTTCCGGGTGAACCTCAAATCGGACGGGACCTTCGTCGGCGTCGAGCCGCTGGGCAAACTGAAGGGAAAGAAGCGCACGCCGGAGCCGATGGTCGTTCCAGGAAGTCCAAACCGAAGCGGACTGAAGGTCGCTCCGAACTTCCTGTGGGACAATGCAGCATACGTATTCGGATACGCCCCAGAAGATGATCTGGAATGGAACCGAAGACGCCGAACGGCGTTTCGGGATTACCATCTGGAATTGGAATCTCAAGTCGATGACATAGGTTACTCAGCAGTCTGCCGATTCCTTGAGTCGCTGGATGATGATCCGAGTCGTTTCGAGCAGGATCTGCGTGCGGCAGTGACGGGGCACGGCGTCTTCAGCTTGGCAGGAGAGATCGGGGACGTCCATAACCGGCCGAAGATTAAACGGTGGCTTGAGGAGCAAGCCGATCGAGAAGCAATCGAGGCGGCTAAGAGTAAAGGAGGAGGCCAATGCCTCCTAACGGGGAAACGATCCCGAATTGCCGCCGTTCATTTACCCCCCGTCAAAGGAGTCGCTGGCGCGAGAGCGACGGCTAAGTTGGTTGCGTTCAACTTCAACGCGACGGAGTCCTACGGCCGCAGCCAAGGGGCGAACGCCCCGGTGGGCGAGGCGGCGGCGTTTCAATACGCCGTCGCCCTGAATCGCCTCCTGGACCGCGACGGCGGCCGCTGCGTGCAGGTCGGCGACGCGACCGTCGTCTTCTGGACGGAGCAGCCCAGCCCGGCGGAAAACCTGCTCGGCCTCGCCCTCGATCCGGGCGTGGAGGACGAACAAGTGACGAAAGAGGTTGCCGCGTGCCTGGAGGCGCTGCGGACGGGGGACTGTCCGCCGGAGTTGGGCGACCCGGAGACGCCATTTTACCTGCTCGGTCTCTCTCCCGCCGGGGGAGGTGCCCGCCTGAGCGTGCGGTTCTGGAAACAGGGCACGCTGGGCGAGTTGGTTCGAAACGCCCACCGGCACTTCGCGGATCTCAAGATGGTTCGTCCGAGAAAGGACAACGAGCCGGAGTTACCGAATCTCTGGCGACTCCAGATTCAGACGGCCAGAGAGACAAAGGAGATCTCGCCGGTTCTGTCGGCGGGGCTGCTCTCGGCCCTGCTGGAGGGCACGCCTTACCCGCGGGCGTTCCTCTCCGCCCTCGTCCGCCGCACCCGGGCCGACCGCGACGTCCGCGGCGTGCGGGCCGGCGCCCTCAAGGCCTGCCTGAACCGGGAGTTCCGGGCCGGCCGCTCCTCCCCCCTCGCGAAAGAACTGCCCGTGGCCCTCGACCCCGACCGGACCGAACCCGCCTACCACCTCGGTCGCTTGTTCGCGGCGCTCGAAAAGGTGCAGGACGACGCGATGCCCGGGACGAACGCGACGATCAAAGACCGCTACTTCGGGGCCGCGTCGGCAACGCCGGGGTCAGTGTTCCCGCGGCTGATCCGCATGAGCCAGCACCACGCCGCCAAGCTGGAGAACGCCGGGCACAAGGTCGCTCACGAACGCCGCGTGCAGGAGATCGTCGGCCGCCTCAACGGCTTCCCGAGTCACCTTCCGCTACCGGACCAAGGGCTTTTTGCGGTGGGCTACTACCACCAGCGGCAAGACCAGTTTACGTCCCGGGCCGACCGCGAAGCCGCCGCCGTGGCGGCCGCGCCCGCCGAATAGCGAAGCCGCCGCCCCACTCCCTCACTCCTTTTCTCTTAAGCTCGACGTGCCCTCCCCGATGCACCGCTACGACTTCGTGTTTTTATTCGACGTGACCGACGGCAACCCCAACGGCGACCCCGACGCCGGCAACCTGCCGCGGATCGATCCGGAGACCGGCGACGGGCTGGTCACCGACGTCTGCCTCAAACGGAAGATCCGCAACTACGTCGGCCTGGTGCACGGGGAGACGCCGCCCCACGAGATTTACGTCAAAGAGAAGGCCGTGCTGAACGCCCAGCACGAACGGGCGTACGTCGCCTGCGACCTTGACCCGAAGGCGAAGAAGCGAACTGATGAGGAGGCTGCCCGCCTGAAAGACTGGATGTGCGGGAACTTCTTCGACGTCCGCACCTTCGGCGCCGTGATGACGACCGGGGTGAACTGCGGGCAGGTGCGGGGCCCGGTGCAGTTCACCTTCGCCCGCAGCGTCGATCCGGTCGTCACGCTGGAGCACGCCGTCACCCGCTGCGCCGTCACGACCGAGGCGGAGGCCGAAAAGCAGTCCGGCGACAACCGCACGATGGGTCGCAAGTTCACGCTGCCCTACGGCCTGTACCGAGCCCACGGCTTCGTGAACCCGCACCTCGCCGAGCAGACGGGCTTCGGCGACGACGATCTCGCCCTGCTGTGGAAGTCGTTGGAGCAGATGTTCGAATACGACCGCTCCGCCGCCCGCGGCCAGATGGCCGCCCGCCGGCTAATCGCGTTCAAGCATGACAGCCCCCTCGGCAACGCCCCGGCCCACAAGCTCTTCGCCCGGGTGAAGACCCCCGGACTGGCGGGCGAGAACCGGGAGACGCCCCCGCGGCGGTTCGAGGACTACGAACCGCAGATCACCGTCGTTGACGCCGACCTGCCCGTTGGGGTGACGGTGGAGGAGTTGATCTGACCCTGTGCCTGATCCCCTCCCGATCTCCGCCCTGCAGCACCTCGTGTTTTGCGAGCGGCAGTGCGCCCTCATTCACACCGAGGGGCTGTGGGCGGAGAACCGACTGACGGCGGAGGGGACCGTTCTGCACGAGAACGCCCACGAGGCGGGGCCGGAGACGCATGGTGGGGTCCGCGTCGCCCGGGGACTGGATCTGCGGAGCGAGGCGCTGAACCTCGTGGGCAAATCCGACGTGGTCGAGTTTCTCCCGCCCGAGGCCTTCGACGGGCCGATCGCCGACTCCGTCCGGGCCGCCGCGTCCGGCGCCGGACCGCCGCTGACCGGCTGGGGCGTGCTGCCGGTGGAATATAAACGCGGCCGGCCCAAGACCTCGCCGGAATGGGGCGATTGCGACCGCGTGCAGCTCTGTGCCCAGGCCCTCTGCTTGGAGGAGATGCTGGGGGTCGAGGTTCCGGAGGGCCGGCTGTTCTACGGCAAGACCCGCCGCCGGACCGACGTGCCGATCGACGGGGCCCTCCGCGACCTGACCCGCCGGGCGGTCGCCCGCCTGCACGCCCTGCTGGCCTCCGGCGAGACCCCGCCGGCGGTCAACGATTCCCGCTGTCCGAACTGCTCGCTGGTGAAGCTCTGCCTGCCGCAGGTCGCCGCCGGCCGTTCGGCCCGGACCTGGATGGAGCGACGGCTGGCGTCCTTAACCGCCTCCTAACCCTTCGCATTCGCTGTTCATCGTGCCATGCCCGACCCCGCCCGGTTCCCGACCGCTCCCCCGCCGACCGACGCGCAGTTTCGAGAGGGCTTGGCGGCGATCTGGTCCAGCGTGGCCGAACCCGATCGGCAGGTCCTGCTGGAGTTCTACCGGGCGCCGGATCACCGGAGCTTCTCCGGCGAGGTCGCCCGCCGCCTGGGGATCGGCGGGGCCGTCCCCGGCAAGCGGCAGGGGGCGGTGAACCTCGCGGTCGGCCGGATCGCCCGGAAGCTCTGCGACGCGATCGGCTTCGCTCCGGAGTCGCGGGACGACCGCTCCGGCGATCGGCTCTGGTCGATCCTCTTCGAGGGGTACGCCCACGCCGACGGCCGCTTCGCGTGGCGGCTGCATCCGGGGCTGGTCGCGGCGCTGGAGGAACTCGGCTGGGCGGAACCGGAGGAAGAACGACCCGAACCGCTCGCCGACGAACTGCCGGACGCCGCCGCGCTGCCGCCGGGAGCCGCCCTGCCGGAGGGGGGCGTCCGTCAGGTCACCGTGAACGTCTACGAGCGCAGCCCCGTCAATCGCCGAGCCTGCCTTGCCGCCCGCGGCGCGGCCTGCGCCGTGTGCGCGTTCGACTTCGGGGCGACCTACGGACCGCTGGGGGAGGGCTTCATCCACGTCCACCACCTCGCCCCGCTGGCGGCGGTCGGGGAAGAGCACGACGTGGACCCAGCGACGGACCTCGTCCCCGTCTGCCCGAACTGTCACGCCATGCTGCACCGCGGCCCCGGCCGGCAGGCGGAGCCGCTGGGCGTGGAGGAGTTGAAGGCGCTCATGCGGCAAGCCGCGGCGGAGGCCGCATGAAGGAGCATCTCAACACGCTGTTCGTCACCACCGACGGCACGTACCTGGCGAAGGACGGGGCGGCGGTGGCGGTGCGGGCGGACGGGCTGGACGCGGCCGGCGAGCCGACCGGGCGGAAGGAGACGAAGCTCCGCGTGCCGCTGCACAACCTGGACGGCATCTGCTGCTTCGGCCGCGTCGGGGCCAGCCCGCAGCTGCTCGGGGCGGCGGCCGAGGCGGGGGTCAGCGTCTCGTTCCTCTCGGAGTACGGCCGGCTGCGGGCGCGGGTGGTCGGCTTCACCCCCGGCAACGTGCTGCTCCGCCGGGCCCAATACCGGGCCGCCGACGACCCCGCCGCGACTCTGTCCATCGCCCGCTCCGCCGTCATCGGCAAGGTTTCGAACTGCCGGCAGGTCCTGCTCCGGGCCGCCCGCGACGCGCCGGACGGGGAACGAGCGGAGCGCCTGCGGGACGCCGCCCGGCGGCTGGAGACGAACCTGCACGGCGCCAGCCGGGCCGGGCATGACGGCGCCGAGGGGGCGACCGACGCCCTCCGCGGCGTGGAGGGGGAGGCGGCCCGCACCTACTTCGCCGCCTTCGGCGACCTGCTGGCGGGCGACCCGGCGTTCGCGTTCGCCGGCCGCTCCCGCCGGCCGCCGCGGGACGCGGTCAACGCCCTCCTGTCGTTCCTGTACGCGATGCTGACCCACGACGCCAAGAGCGCCGCGGAGAGCTGCGGGCTGGACTGCCAGGTCGGCTTCCTGCACCGCGACCGCCCCGGCCGCCCGTCGCTGGCCCTGGACCTGATCGAGGAGTTCCGCCCCCTGCTGGCGGACCGCGTCGCCCTTACGCTGATCAACCGTCGGCAGATCAAGCCGAGCGGGTTCGCGACCTCCGAAACCGGCGCCGTGACCATGGACGAGGCGACCCGCAAGGCGGTCCTGACGGCGTGGCAGGCCAAGAAGCAGGAGGTCGTCACCCACCCGTTCCTGGGCGAGAAGGTGACGGCGGGCCTGCTGGTCCACCTCCAGGCCCGCCTGCTCGCCCGGCATCTGCGGGGCGATCTGGACGCCTGGCCGCCGCTGCTCTGGAAGTGAATCGGGGCGTGGTTCTTGGTTTTTGGTTCTGGATTATTGGAATTTCCCCATGTACGTGCTGGTGACCTACGACGTCTCGACCGTCACGGACGGGGGGAAGAAGCGGCTGCGGCGGGTGGCGAAGGCCTGCGAGGACCGCGGCCAGCGGGTGCAGAACAGCGTGTTCGAGATGAAGGTCGACCCGGCGATCTGGGCGACGCTGCGGGCGGAATTGTTGGCGCTGATCGACCCGGCGACCGACAGCCTGCGGTTCTACCGGCTGGGGCGAAACTGGCAGAGCAAGGTGGAGCACCACGGGGCGAAGCCGGGCTACGACGTGGACGGCCCGCTGATCGTGTGAGACGCTGCCCCGGCGCCCATAGCCGCGGGCCGGCCCCCGCGAACCCGAAGCGTCCGTCCCCGCCCCGGGGAGGTTCGCGATCGACGCAAGCCCGTTCTCTGACAAGACGATAGACCATGACCGCCCCCGACGATCGTTCGACCGACGACGTCGGGGGCGGGGTTCGCGGCGTCGACCGCTGGAACCGCGGCCCCGGCAGGAGTTAGGTTGGCGGAGTCGCCCCCTTCACCGGGGGCGTGGATTGAAACACCACCGCGGTCGGGGGCGGGTCGAACCGCAAAGGGTCGCCCCCTTCACCGGGGGCGTGGATTGAAACTGTAACCTCGTCCAGTTCGTCCCGCACCGCATCCCGTCGCCCCCTTCACCGGGGGCGTGGATTGAAACATGCGTGCGGTCCGTATTGAGGAAGAGGCGGAGCGTCGCCCCCTTCACCGGGGGCGTGGATTGAAACACTTGCCCGACCCCGGCAAGCGGTGGATCAACGAGTCGCCCCCTTCACCGGGGGCGTGGATTGAAACCCCGTGCCCGTCCCCGCCAAGCCGCCGCCCCCGGTCGCCCCCTTCACCGGGGGCGTGGATTGAAACCCCCGTGCCCGTCCCGCCTCCCCCGCCGAAACCCGTCGCCCCCTTCACCGGGGGCGTGGATTGAAACCTGATGCTCTGGTCCCTGTTCGCCCCGGCGGACGTCGCCCCCTTCACCGGGGGCGTGGATTGAAACGAGAACCTCTGGGTGGAGGTCGCCCCGTGAGCGCGGTCGCCCCCTTCACCGGGGGCGTGGATTGAAACCGCAGCGAGCAGCGCCTTAAGTTCGTCGCTGCCCGTCGCCCCCTTCACCGGGGGCGTGGATTGAAACGCAGACCACGCGGCCGGCGTTGTCGGTGCGGGAGGTCGCCCCCTTCACCGGGGGCGTGGATTGAAACGTTGAAAACTCAGGCGAGCGTTTCGTCGCCGTAGTGTCGCCCCCTTCACCGGGGGCGTGGATTGAAACCGTTCGCAGTAGTCCCCCCATGTCGGATGCGACCGTCGCCCCCTTCACCGGGGGCGTGGATTGAAACAACCCCGCGCTAAAATATGACCATGAACGCCGACGGGTCGCCCCCTTCACCGGGGGCGTGGATTGAAACGCGGCTCACGGCATCCCCTTGGCGCCGGGCGAGAGTCGCCCCCTTCACCGGGGGCGTGGATTGAAACCACCTGCCGCGGCGCGACGGGACGGTCCAGAGTCGTCGCCCCCTTCACCGGGGGCGTGGATTGAAACAGGCCCCCGGACGGACCGGCGGAGACGGCCGCCGTCGCCCCCTTCACCGGGGGCGTGGATTGAAACGGCTACCTGTGGGCGGCGGTGCGAAAGGCCGACGGTCGCCCCCTTCACCGGGGGCGTGGATTGAAACGTGTTGACGGCTGCGCTGATGTCGTCGGGGGTCGTCGCCCCCTTCACCGGGGGCGTGGATTGAAACGTCGTTGACCGATTTGAAGACGGGTTCGCCGTTGTCGCCCCCTTCACCGGGGGCGTGGATTGAAACTTCGCGTCGTCGGAGAAGGTCCCGCGATGGAAGGAGGTCGCCCCCTTCACCGGGGGCGTGGATTGAAACAACCTCTGGTGCGCCGCGGCGGTGGGCGGCCTGGTCGCCCCCTTCACCGGGGGCGTGGATTGAAACCCCGTCGCGGTCCGCCACACGTCCGCCGCCCGCAGGTCGCCCCCTTCACCGGGGGCGTGGATTGAAACCAGCACCCGAGCCTGCACCTCCGGAGTCGCCCGCGTCGCCCCCTTCACCGGGGGCGTGGATTGAAACCTCGGTTACCCCGCCCGGTCGGTGAAATGTCTGAAGTCGCCCCCTTCACCGGGGGCGTGGATTGAAACACCCTCTACGAGCTGCACCCGATGGCGATCCGGATGTCGCCCCCTTCACCGGGGGCGTGGATTGAAACCCGAACGGCCGCCGCGATATGGCCCGGGACGGGTGTCGCCCCCTTCACCGGGGGCGTGGATTGAAACCACGTCTCCGGCGCAGTACAGCGCCCGGTAGCCGTGTCGCCCCCTTCACCGGGGGCGTGGATTGAAACCCTGTAGGTCTGTCGCCCCGCGTGCAGCCGCTCGTCGCCCCCTTCACCGGGGGCGTGGATTGAAACTCGGTGAAGGGTTCGGCGTCAAAGAGGGGCAGCGTCGCCCCCTTCACCGGGGGCGTGGATTGAAACGCGGGGTCGAACCCGTCCGCGGCCAGACGCCCGGGTCGCCCCCTTCACCGGGGGCGTGGATTGAAACGGCACGCTCCGCCCGTTCGACGGCCCGCAGTTCGTCGCCCCCTTCACCGGGGGCGTGGATTGAAACCGCGAACACCGCCCCGAAGGCCGGCCGCCGCTGGGTCGCCCCCTTCACCGGGGGCGTGGATTGAAACTTTCGCGGAGGAAGTCGTAGACCTCGGCCTGACGGTCGCCCCCTTCACCGGGGGCGTGGATTGAAACCGTAACTCATTGGTGATTTCGCAGTTTGCTGGGGGTCGCCCCCTTCACCGGGGGCGTGGATTGAAACCTGCCGGCCTTCGACGTGCCGGATGAAGACGTGCAGGTCGCCCCCTTCACCGGGGGCGTGGATTGAAACATGCAGGTCTCGATGTCGTAGAGGATGGCGTCGAAGTCGCCCCCTTCACCGGGGGCGTGGATTGAAACAGGTTCTTCACGGCCTGCCGGTAGTAGCTGGCCTGTCGCCCCCTTCACCGGGGGCGTGGATTGAAACGTCACGAAGGAGCACGGCATCGAGGAACGGGTGGTCGCCCCCTTCACCGGGGGCGTGGATTGAAACGCCTTGATGGCGTCGGCGACCGTGTCGACCGCCGGTCGCCCCCTTCACCGGGGGCGTGGATTGAAACGCGTTCATGCCCGCGATCAGTTTGC
>NZ_JBINJD010000153.1:0-12030 GCF_043951915.1 Alienimonas sp. DA493
CGATGAAGAACGGTCCGCAGAGCGGACCCTACGGGACGGCGCCCGCACGCATTGCCCGAGTCAACACGCCGTCCCACACCACCGCCAATCCTGCGGCGCTGCGGTCCACGGTGAATCGCTCCGTCCGCCGGCGGGCCGCGGCGGCGAGGCGGGAGCGCTCCCCCGCGTCGCCCAGCAGACGGTCGACCGTCGCGGCCAGCGCCGGCGGGTCGTCCGGGGGCACGGCGGCGCAGGCGTCGCTCAGCATCTCCCGCGTGCCGCCGACGGCCGTGGCGACGATCGGCGTTCCCGCCGCGGCCGCTTCCAGCAACACCCGCCCGAACGGCTCCTGACGGGCCGGGTGCACCAGCAGGTCCGCCGCCGCGAGCAACCGCGGCACGTCGTTCCGAGTGCCCAGCCGATGCGTCCGGCCGGGGGCGTGCGCCGCCAGCGCGGCGAAGACGTCCGCTTCGAACCGCACGCTCTCCGCCTTCCGGCTCCAACGTTCGCCGACCGCCAGGAAGTGCGGCGCCGGCTCGGCTCGAACCCGCCCCGCGGCCTCGGCCAGCACGTCCCAGCCCTTCCGCAGACCAATCTGACCGACGGTGAGGACCAGCGGGGCGTCCGCGGGTGCGCCCAGTTCCTCCCGCACCGAACGGCGGGCCGCCTCCCGCTCCACGCCCGCCAAAAACGCCGCCGGGTCGAGGCCGTTGTGCACCACCGTCACCCGCTCCGCCGGCAGGCCGCGGGCGACGTGGTGGTCGCGGGTCGCGGCGCTGACGGCCACCAGCGCGTCGCACCGGCCCAGATCGCGCGTCGCCCGCTTTGACAGGTTCAGAATGTCCCGCAGATGGGCCGTCACGGGGCACGGCAGCGGGTCCGCGGCGTCGTCTTGCAGCCGCCCCAGCGCCCGGCCGACGCTCAAGCTGTTGCCGTGCAGCAGGGCCGGCGGGCTTCCTGTCAGGGCCTGAACCCGTTCCAAGGCCGCCCGCAACGCCGGCGGGTCCTTCACGTCGCAGCCGACCTGCGGCAGCCCCGCGGCGGCCAGCGCCCCCGCCAGCGGTTCGTCCGGCGGGGCGAGGGCGACGAGGGCGAACCGGTCCCGCAACCGCTCGCAGACCGCCAGAAACGAGCGTTCCCCCCCGTGCAGCGAGGGGTACTCGAAAGCGACGGCGACGGTCGGCTTCGCCAAGGGGAAAGGCGTAGGGCGTGAGGCGTAAGGAACGAGGGGATACTATGCGACTTGTCCCGTCCCTTACGCCTTACGCCTCGCCCCTTGCCCCTCCGTTACGAAGACGTCTGCTCCGTCGAGGAGATCCCGCCGAACGAACTCCGCGCCTTTGAGGTGAACGGCGTGTTCGTCGCCGTGGCCCACCTGCCCGGCCCCGACGGCGACGCGGTCGGCGGGACGTTCACGGCGATGGAGGACAGCTGCCCCCACGCCGGGGCCCCGCTGTCGGACGGTCACCTGGAGCCCGGCGGCTGCGGGGCGGACGGCGAACCGGACGCCGGCGGGGCGACGGTCGTCTGTCCGCTGCACGCCTGGCGGTTCGACTGCCGCACCGGCCAGTGGTGCGACGCCCCCAAGGGCAAGGTGCGGGTGGAAACCTACCCGGTGAAGGTCGAAGCCGGCCGCGTCCTGGTGCACGTCCCGGACTGAGCGACTTGAGGCGCCTTCGCTGCGATCGGAGGGAGCGCTCCCGGCGACTCCCGTGCGCTCCCTCCGGTCGCGGCTAACGCAGGTCTTGCGACTCGCCGTCGTCCGCCGGGCTGAGGGACTGCAGGAACGCGGTCACCTCCGCCTCGTCGTATTCGCTCTCCGGCAGGGTGAGTTGGACGACGTAGCTGGACGTGCCCTCGCGGAACATGCCGAACGCCCGCCGCACCGGGCCGGCGGGCGCTCCGGGTTCGGCGGCCGCGGCCGGGTCGCCGGGGCGGAGGTCGCCGTCGTCGGTCACGGCGGCGGTCGAACCGAAGGCGACCGGATACTCCCGGCCGTCCTGCGTCACGACGGTGCGGACCTCCGCCTCGCCCCCCGCGGCGCCGCCGAAGTCCGCGGCGGCCGCGGCCACGGCGGCGGCGGGGTCGGCGTCGTCGTGGGTGCGGCGGGAGAGGATCAGCCGCCCGCCGCCCGCGGTCGCGTAGTCCACCAGGTCGGTCCGCCCCTCGCTGAACCACCCCACGACCGGCGGCGGCGGCACGCCGAGGGCCTGGGCCGGCTCGAACCGCTCCGGGACCTCCGCGACGAACAGGGCGGCGGCGACCTCGCGGACGCGCTGCGGATCGTCCGTCTTCTCGACGCCGTTCGCCCAACTCAGCCCGCCGCCGCAACAGATCAGCACGCACAGCCCCGCCGCCCCGAACAGCCAGGCGAACGTCCGCGTCGTGGCGTCGGCCGTCGCGTCCGGGTCCGACGCCGCCAGCGCCGCGTCCGGCGTGCGGGCCGCGGGCGGTTCGGCGTCCGCGGGCGCCCCTTCCACGTCGGCGGGGTCGGCGTCGGTCACTCGACCGGCTCGTCGGCGGCCTCGACGGCGTCCGCGTCGGCGGCTTCGGCGTCGACCTCGGCCGTGCCGACCTCGGCCTCCTCCATCACGTCTTCGTTGCCGGGCGGGACGGGCTCGGTTTGCGGGTCGACCAGTTCGATGCTTTCCAGCATCGAGACGATCTCGGCCTCGTCGTACTCGTCCTCGGCGATGGTGAGGTTCAGGATATAGACGTCCGTGCCGTCGGTGAACGTGCCCTTCACCTCGCGGAAGGCGCCGAGGTCCGCGCCCTGCTGGTTGCGGCCGGTCCCCTCGCTGAACTGCCAGTCGATCGAGCGGCCGTCGGCGGTGACGAGGGTGCGGGTCTCCGTGCTCGTCACGTCCACCCGCACGCCGTTGTTGTTGCCGTCCTGGTTCATGCCCTGGCGCAACTGGGCTTCCATCTGCGCCTGATCGCCGCCGCCCTCGGGGATGCGGAGTTTCATGAGCATCAGCTGGCCGCCACCGGGGGTCTGATAGGCGGCGAGTTCCATGCGGAAGTCGGCGAACCACCGCATGAACGGGATCGCCCCGCCCATGCTGACCTGCGGGGTGAAGTCGTCCGGGATGTCGATCGTGAGGATCTCGTCCGTTTTGGCCCGTACGCCGGCGGGGGTGTCGTCGGGCGTCAGGCCGCTGGCGCTGATCTCCCAGAAGCCCCCGCAGCAGCACAGCCCGATCAGCAGGCCGCCGCCGATCAGCAGCCCCACGAGCACCTTAACGCCCGTGCCCATCCCCTTCTGCGGGTCGGGCGCCTCGACCTCCCGGTCGGAGGCGTAGGTGCCCAGGTCGGCGTGGGGGCCGTCTTCCGGGTTGGGGGCGTCCCCGCCGTACTCGTTCGGGTCGTGGGGATCGTCGGCCCAGGGATCGTCGGCCATCGGGGGCGTTGCGGAAAGAGGCGGCGGGGACGGGGGATTGTGAAGCCGCCGCGACGAATCAGCAACGCCGCCGACGCCCGCGGCGCCCGCGGGGGAGGCGGCCGCCGGCTCAGCGGCGGGGTCGGCCGGGGGCGTCCGGGGGGCGGAGCGGTCCCGGCAGGCGGCCCTCCGCCAACGCCAGCAGGTCCAGGGCCAGCTCCGCCCCGATCGCCCGGCCCTTCGTCAGCCACGCCGCCGCGAAGGCCCACGCCGCGATCCCCTCCAGCCAGAACAGCGCGTTCCACCGGTCGCAGACCTCCCGCCACGCGTCCGGGAACAGAAATAAATAGGCGCCCATCGCCGGCGTCGCCAATAAAATCACGACCCCGCTGACTCGATACACCACGTTCCGCCACCAGCCTTTCCCGTGGCCGGCGGTCGTCCGGACCGATTCGCCGCCCTCTTCCTCCCCGTCCTCCTCGCCGCCGCGGGGGAAGTGCACCAGCGAATAACAGCCCAGCGTGAGGAAGAACAACCCGCCGGAGAGCGAATGAATGAGTCCCGGCACGGTGCGGGTGTAGGGCGGGGCGCTGTCGGCGTCGATTGGGAAGAACGCGGCCCCCAGCGCCGCGACGCAGCCCACGTTCGCCGTCCAGTTCTCCGCCCGCCCCTCGCCCTGATAGCAGAATAAGAACGCCGCCGCCCCGCACAGCGTGCCCACGAACACGTCCCGCAGCGGGGTGTGATAATAACTGCTGATATCGTCCTGCACCGGCACCCCGACCATCCACCCGCCGAACAATAAAACGACCGGGAACGCCAGCCCCGTCACCCCCACCGCCCGCCGCAGCGCCAAGTACGACACCACCGGCGTCCGGGCCGGCGCGGGGAACTCGGGCGGCATCGGGGGGACTAAAGGCGGAAGGGTGAGGGCGGAAGGCGGAAGGAACCCGCCAGCGTAGCGCCATCCGCCATCCGCCTTCCCCCATCTGCCATCCGATCTCACCCCCCCGCCCACTCGCTCGCCGCCTGGCGGGCGCGGGCGGGGTCGGTGGTGCCGGTGACGATCACGCGGCCGTCGGCGAAGATCGTGACCTCGCCGGGGGGGCCGTCGGCCTCCAGCGGGGGCGTTTCGACCGCCGCGAGAAAGCGGTTCGCCCGCACCGCCTCCTCGCCCGCCGCCCGCCGCCAGCGGGCCGCGAGGGCGTCCAAATCAATCCGCGCCCCGCCCGGCGGGGCCGCGAGTTGCACCCCGCCCCGGCCGCACAGCGTGGCGCTGCCGGACCCTCGCCCGCCCCGCAGCCACAGGCGTTCGCCTTCAAATCCGGGTCGCCCGCCGCCGCACGCCGGGCACTCGCCGCTTTCGAACAGCGCCCGCGTCCCCACCTTCCGCACCGTCCCGCCCCAGGCGTCGATCATTAACAGGTGCGGGTCGTCGACGAACCCGGCGCCGCCCTCCTTCAATCCCCCGAGGATCTTCAACGCGAACCCGGCGGCGAAGCTCGCGGCAATATTGACCGCCGGCAGGATCACCCCGGCGGTGTCGCAGGTGTCCGTCTCCCCCGGCGGGGGCGGGTCCGGCAGCACGCAGCGCAGGCAGGCCGTCCGCCCCGGCAGCGCCGGCATCGCCCGCCCCCCGCCGCCCACCGCCCCGCAATACACCCACGGCACGCCGGTTTCTAACGAGAGGTCGTTGAGCAGGTAGCGGGCTTCGAAATTGTCGCTGCCGTCCAGCAATAACGTCGCCCCCTCGGCCAGCCGTTCGATATTGTCCGCCGTCGCGTCCTCCACCCGCGGATCGAGGGCGGCCTCGGAATTAATCCTCGCCAGCCGCTCCGCCGCGGCGATCGCCTTCGGCGTGCGGGCCGCGGCGTCGGCTTCCGTATAAAGCGTCTGCCGGGCCAGGTTGGACCGCTCCACGAAGTCCCGATCGACCCACCGCACCCAGCCGCCGGCCGCGTTCAACCCCACGCCGGCCCGCACCAGCGTTTCGGCCAATACGGAGCCCGTCGCGCCGCAGCCGACAATCAACACCCGCCCCGCCGCCAGCCGGGCCTGACCGGCCGCCCCCAGCGGGCCGAACCGGGCCTGCTTGCGGTAGCGCCCGGCCAGGATCGCGCGTTCCGCCTCCGGATCGAGCGACGCGGCGGCGGGGTCGGGGGGAACGGTCATCAGCGAAACGGCGTTTTTTCGGCAAGCGAGGCGGTTCGTCGGGTCCGGGACGGGAAGGGCGGAAATCCGGCCGGACGGGGCGATCGGGCCATTTTCAAACATTTGCCCCGTTCGACCAGCGATCGGCCGGAGCCGTCTTCCCGATCGCCCGCCGAGAGCCCACAATCGCCGCCGAACGGATTAGTGTACACGATGACACTAACACCCTCGCAGATCCCGTATTCGAAAGCGATTTCCCATGTCCGTGATCACGTCCCGCGGGACGAAGACCTTGCTGCCCCGCCGCGACCCTGAGCAGTTCTGGAACTGCGTGCGGGCCGAGTACGCCGCCGAGGACCGCCGGCGCTGGAAGAGCCTGGCGATGCTGACCCTCACCGAGGGCCTCGGCTGGCCGCCGGAACGGGTCGCGTTGGCCTTCGGCCTGACCCGCCGTCAGGTGAACCGCGGCGTCGACGCCACCCGCCGCTCCCTCAAAACCCGCTTCCGCCCGGACTGGGACGAGGAGACAGATGAGGGACGTGGGATGTCGGACGGGGGATGCGACGCGCAGGCGTAAGTCCACGCCCAATTTTCCATCCCAAATCTGAAATCCGCCAACCCACATCCTCATGCGTCTCGAACACCTCCCCCTCTCCGCCCTCACGCCCGCCCCGCACAATCCGCGGGTGGCGTTGAAACCCGGCGACGCCGGGTGGCGCAAGCTGAGCGCCAGCGTGCGGGCCTTCGGGCTCGTGCAGCCGCTCGTTTATAACCGCCGCAGCGGTCTGCTCGTCGGCGGTCATCAGCGGTTGGAAGTCCTGAAGCACGACGCCGCCGCGAACGGCGGCCCCGACACGGCCCCCTGCGTCGTCGTCGACCTGCCGGACGCGGAGGAGAAGGCCCTCTGCGTCGCCCTCAACAACGCCGACGTCGGCGGGTCCTGGGACGGCGCCAAGCTGGTCGACCTGCTGGGCGAGCTCTCCGCCGAAGCCCTGAAGCCGGACGCCGACTTCGACGCCGCCCTCACCGGCTTCGACCCGGACCAACTCGACGCCCTGCTGATGACGCCGGCCGGTCCGAGCGGATGTCTCTCGCCTGACTCCGAGCCGACTTCGACTGACTCCTGGCACGAGGCGGCCCCGCGGCCGGTCGCCGTGGCGCTGGAGGTCCCGCCGGACCGCTGGGCCGCGGTGCGGCCGGACCTCGACGCGCTCGTCGGCAATCACGACCTGACGGTGCACGTCACCGGGGCGCCGGATTGAACCGGGCTTCTCGCAGGCTCGGCGGGCGGACGCCCGCCGCTCGCCTCCTCCCTCATTCCCCCTCCCTCCTCACCCCTACCGCACGCCATGCACCTTTCCGTTTCCCACCCCCTGCGGCCCCGCCGACGCAGCCTGAACACTGCCCGAGTCGCGGCGTCGTTCGGGCTGGACGTCGACCCGGCCGACCGCCTCACGATCGCCGAGGAGCTGCCCGTGTCCGCCGGCCCCGGCCGGATCACGTTGTTCACCGGCCCCAGCGGGTCCGGCAAGAGCACCCTGCTGCGGGCCGCCGCCGACCGCCTCGAAGCGGACGGCGCCGCGGTCGTGCGGGCCGACGACCTCGCCCTGCCGGACCGCCCGCTGGCGGATGCGTTGCCGATCGGCTTCGACGCCGCCTGCGCCCTGCTGTCCAAGTGCGGACTGGCCGAGCCCCGCCTGCTGCCCCGCACGCCGGCAGAGCTGAGCGAGGGCCAACGCTTCCGCTTCCGCCTCGCCCTCGCCGTCTGTCGGGCCCGCCTCGGCGAGGCGCCGGGGGCGGTCGTCTGCGACGAGTTCGCCGCCGTGCTGGACCGCACGCTGGCCGCCGCGGTGGCCCACAACGTCCGCCGCTTGTGCGCGGCGACCGGGGTCGGCTTCCTGCTGGCGACCACGCATGAGGACCTCTCCGCCGACCTCGCCCCGCACCACGCCGTCCGCTGCCGCTCCGCCGGCCCGCCGCGCTCCGACGCGGCGCTCGAGACGGACGAAGCCGACCCCCTCGCCGGTCGCACTCTGCTGGGGCCGCTGTTCGCTGACGACGACCTCGACGGCCGCATCTCCTTCGCCGGGGATCTGTTCCTCACGACCGCCTCCCGCGGCGACTGGCCGGCGTTCGCCGACTGGCACTACCGCGCCCACACCGTCGGCATCGTCCGCTACGGCGTGATGCTGTGGCACGGGAGTCAAAAGGAGGTCATAGATGAGTCACACGGGAGTCTAAAGCGGACGGAGCCGGTGGGGATCGCCCTGTTCTGCTCGCCGCCGCTGTCGCTGCGGGGGCGGAACCGGTACTTCGGCGCCGGCTCGCGGTGGACCTCCGCGGGCATTAAGGCGATGAACGCGCAGCTGGTGACGCTCGCCCGGGTGGTGTTGCACCCGACGTATCGGGGGTGCTCGTTGGCGGCCCCGTTCGTCGCCGCCGCCTGCGACGCCTGCCCGTTTCCGTGGGTGGAGTCCCTCACCCAATTAGGCCAGACGCACCCGTTCCTGGAGCGGGCCGGGTTCGTCAAGGTGCCGGTCGAGCCCGCGACGAAACAGGGAACGAAGCCGAACGACCTGCGTCAGCACAGCGCCATTTACGGCGCCGGCGGGCGGGGAAAGAAAAAGGGCGTGCTCTCGGCCGCCTCGCACGCCAAGAGTCGTTATGCGGCGCCGGCGTATTTCATTCGCGACAACCGCTCCGCCCCCGCCGTGCTGGAGGCGAACCGCCGTGAACGGGAGGCGTGCGATGACTGAAGAACTCCCCGACCCGCACGAACCGGACCCGTTCACGCCGGTCCCGCTGACGGCGGAGCAGCGGGCCGCGGTGGTGCGGGCGCTGACCGCCGGCGCCGCCCCGCAGAAGGCCTGCACCGACGCCGGCGTGGACCCGCTGCAATTCTTCGCGGCCCTCGCCGAAGACGCCGAACTCGCCGTGCAGATCGGCCGCCTGGACGTGATGCGCAGCCTCAACGTGCTGGCGATCACCTATCAAAAAGCGTTGTCCGGAGCGTCGGCCGATCGCAGTCTGTATCTCAAATTCCGCCCGCCCCCGCCGGCGGTTCCGGCGGACGAGGAGACGTGCGAACTGGAACGCCCCGCCCGGGACACGGCCGAAGAGGAACTGGCGGACCTGCTCAAAGACTGGCCGGGGGATCGGTCCGATGTCTGACCTCATCGCCCGGCCGCCCCGGCGGCGGTACGTCTATACGAAGTCCCAACTCCGCCGGGAGCTGGCCCGGCGGCGGGCGCGGCGGGCGGCGGAGACCTTAAAAGCGGCCGCGGCGGACCCGCGGGCGTTTCGGGCGGAGCTGGTGTTGAACGCCGGCGGGCCGCCGCTGGGCGAATCGATGCTGCCGTGGCAGCGGGCGGACTTCGCCGCCCTGGACCCCGCCTGGCTCCGCGTCGCCGGTCGGCCGCTCGCGGACGGCTATATCTCGCCGGAGACGCCGCTCGGCCGGGCGTGGCTGGAGCGGCCGCGGGGGCATAGTAAAACGGCGGACACCGCCGTGATGCTCGCCTGGGCGCTGCGGTTCGCCCGACGGCCGATCCGCGGGGTCGTCGCGGCGGCCGATCAAGATCAGGCGGGGCTGGTCCGGTCGGCGCTGGCGGCTCTGGTGCGGGCGAACCCGCAACTGTTGGGCGAGCTGAAAGTCGGCGCCCATCGCATCACCCACCCGGCAACCGGCGCCCGGCTGGACGTGATCAGCGGGGACGTGGGCAGCAGCTACGGGCTGACGCCGGACTTCGTGATCTGCGACGAACTCTGCCACTGGTCCGACGCCGGGTTGTGGCACTCGCTGCTGAGCAGCGCGGCGAAGACTCCTGGTTGTCTCCTGATTGTCCTCACGAACGCCGGCTGGGGCCGTGACTGGCGGTGGACGGCCCGGGAGGCGGCGCGAACGCGGCCGGATTGGCTGTTCCGCCGGTTGCCCGGGCCGTGCGCCCCCTGGGTGACGCCCGCGGCGCTGGCGGAGCAGCGGGCCCTGCTGCCCGAGCCGGTGTTCGCGCGGCTGTGGCTGAACGAGTGGCAGGCGAACTCCGCGGCGGCGTTCTTCACCCCCGCGGAGGTCGCCGCCTGCGAGGACGCGACGCTGGAAATCCCCCCCGTCGGTCGGCCCGGCGTGCGGTACGCCGCGGGGGTGGACTACGGCGAGAAACGCGATCGAACCGCCTGCTGCGTGGCGCATCGCTGTCCGCGGAGCGGGCGGATCGTCGTCGACCGGTTGGACGTCGCCGCCCCCGCCCCGGACCGGCCGGTGCCGGTCGCGTGGGTGGAGAATTGGCTCACGGAGGTCGCCGCGAAGTACCCCGGCCTGCGGGTCGTGGCGGACGAGTACCAGCTCGCCGGGCTGGCCCAGCGGCTGACCGGGCGGGTGCGCATCGAACGCTTCGCCTTCGCCGCCGGCCGGGGGAACGACGAACTCGCCCGGGCCCTGCGGACGGCGGTGTACGGCGGCCGCCTCGCCTTCCGGCCAGGCGTCGGCGCGGTCGAGAGTCATTCGGGAGACACATCGGAGACAACGGACGATCTCGCCGCCGAGCTGCGGGCGTTGGAACTGGTCGAGCGGCCCGGCGGGCGGGTGCGGTTCGATCATCCCTCCGGCGGCCACGACGACCGGGCCTTCGCCCTGAGCCTCGCCGTGTGGGCGCTGGCCGACGACCGCCCGGCGGGGCCGGAGCCGCTGCTCGTCTCCTCCCCCGCGTTTTGACCTCCGCACCAACCCGAAGCGTGAGCGAGGGCGTCGGACGCCGTCCGGCCTCTTTCTCCCGCGGCTGCGCCGCGCCCCTCGCCGACGCTTCGGGTTGGTCGCCCCTCACTCCTCACTCAACACCCCTCACTCTCCAAACTTCATGTTCACCCTGTTTAAAGACACCCTCGCCGCCGCGGCCCTCAAAGCGAAGGGGGATCGACTCGCCCGGGAACGGGCCGTGGCCCTGCTGGAAGGCGCCGGCCGACCGTCCGCTTACTCGCTGAACGACGCCGCCCCGACCGCGGACGCCGGCTGGGCGGAGGTGGGAACGGGCGGCGCCTCCCGCAGCGCGCCGGGACGGCGGTCCGCCGCGGAGATCCGCACCGCCGCCCGGGAGCTCGCCGCGGAGAACCCCTACGCCAAGAACGCCCTGCGGGTGCTGGAGGCGTACGTCGTCGGCCCCGGGGCGACGCTGTCCCACGCTCGCCGGCCCGCGGCTTCGGGAGTCAACCCGGGAGACACTGACTCCCCCGCGGGAGACACCGAGTTGCGGGCGGTGTGGAGCCGCTTCTGGGAGGCGAACGGGCCGCACGTCACGCTGAACGAACTGGCCGTTCGCACCTGGCGGGACGGAGAGTGCTTCGTCCGCTTCTTTCCCCGGGCCGGCGACGTGCCGGCGGCGCGGTTCCTCGATCCGGAGGAGATCGGCCCGACGCGGGAGCGTCCGGAGTCGCTGGGCGTGCTGACGGACCCGGCGGACGCCGTCACGCCGGTGGCGTACCTGCGGATCGACCCGACGAACGGGGAGCACGTGGAGACGATCCCCGCCGCGGAAGTTCTGCACGTGAAGGCCGGGGCGGACGACGCGGAGGTCCGCGGGGTGAGCGTGCTGGCCCCGCTGATCGCCCCGCTGACGCGGCACGCCGAATGGCTGGAAACCGAACTGACGGCCCGGCGGGTGCAGGCCTCGGTGGTGCTGTGGCGGAAGGTGCAGGGGAACGTGAGCGCCTACGGCGACACGGACGGGACGGCGGGCGACCTGGCCGGGGCGCGGGCGGACCGGGGGGTGTTCGCCCCCGGTTCGATCCTGACCACGCCGGACACCACCAACTTGGAGTTCCTCGCCCCGAAAACCAGTTTCGCGGAGGCCAGCCGGATCGGCCGGGCGCTGCTGCTGGGGGCGGCGGCGGGGGTGGGGTTGCCGGAGTTCATGCTGACCGCCGACGCCAGCAACGCGAACTACGCCAGCACGATGGCGGCGGAGGGCCCGGCGGTGAAGCGGTTCGCCGCGGAGCAACGCTTCTTCGCCGCCGCCCTGGCCCGGTTGTGGGCGCTGCTGGCCCGCGACGCGGTCGCCCGGGGCGTGGTGAGCGAGGCGGCCGTCGCCGGGTTGGCGCCGGAGTTCACCTTCGCCGATCTGGCCCACCGGGATCGCCCGGCCGAACGCACCGCCGACGTGCGGCTGGTCCGGGCCGGCGTGCTGAGCCGGGCGGAGCTGGCCCGGCGGGAGGGCGTCGACCCGCAACGGATGCGGCGGGAAATCGGGGCGGAGACCGGCGAGTGAGGCGGTGCGTCCGGCGGGCTCACCGCTCCTCGATCTCGAGGACCCACAGGGTCTCCCCCTCAAAGTTGAAGCCGGCGACGAGGTCGGCATCGAGTTCGTCGTCGCAGTCCAATTCGAGCCGCAGTCGGGCTCCGGCGGGTTCGACCGCGGCGATCGAGACCGTCAGGTTGAGCAGACAGTTCATCGGAATGTGCAGGAACATCCCCGGCCGGACCTCCCCGGCGTCGAGCGTCGCTTCGACCTCGAGCCAAGGTGGGTGCGGCC
>NZ_JBINJD010000154.1:0-12019 GCF_043951915.1 Alienimonas sp. DA493
GGCCGCGTCCGTCCCGTCTCCCCTCGCACCGTCCCGCACCGCCTCCCCCGATGGCCGTCCGCCTCCTCGCCTGCCTCGCCCTCGCGTCTTTCGCCGTCCCCGCGACGGCGCAGGACGACTTGCTCGCCGAGGCGGAGCGCTTTGGAGAGGAGAACACGGGCGGCGTCGTCGAGGAGCACGCCGGGGAGGGCCACGGCGAGCACCCGGAAGGGCTGCCCGTCGAACCGCGGGCGGACCTCGCCCTGTGGAGCGGGATCGTCTTCCTGCTGTTCGTCGGCGTGCTGACCGCCATGGCCTGGAAGCCGGCGGCCGCAGGCCTGGACAAGCGGGAGGAACGGATCCGCAGCGACCTCGCCGCCGCGGAAAAGCACCGGGTGGAGAGCGAGCGGCTGATGTCGCAGCACTCCGCCGAGATGGCGAAGGCCCAGGACCAGGTGAAGGAGATCCTCGCCGAGGCCCGCCGCGACGCGGAGGTCGCCAAGGCGAACATCCTCGCCGAGGCCCAGGCCGCCGCGAAGACGGAGCGGGAGCGGGCCCTGCACGACATCGAGCAGGCCAAGGACCAGGCGATGGCGGAGCTGTTCGCCGGGTTCAACGATCAACTCGCCGCCGCCACGGAGCAGGTGCTCGGCAAGAGCCTGACCGACGAGACCCAGCAACGGCTGATCGACCAGTCGATCGCCGAGTTTCGCGGCTCCCGGGCCTGACCCGTCACTGGGCCTGAACTGCCCCGCCCCGAACCAGCCCGCCCCGCCGCGAACCGCCGCCACGCTCCCTTGAACGACGCCTCCGCCGAACCGCAGTTGGCCGAACTGGCCCAGGCCGCCCGTCACAAGAGCGTGATGGAGGACCCGTCCTCCACGGCGATCGCCCGCACCTACGCGGACGCGTTCCTGCGGGCGTCCGGCGACGCGGTGGACGACGTGCTGGAGGAGTTCACCAGCTTTCAGGACGACGTGCTGACGCCGAACCCGGCGTTCGAACGGATGCTGCTCGGCTCCGCGACGAGCACGGACGAGAAGCTCGGCCTGATCGAGCGGGCGGTCGCCCCGCACGCCTCGACCACGTTCGCCAACTTCCTGCGGGTGCTGGCGCGGCACGGCCGGCTGGAACTGTTCCCCCAGATCCTCGGCGAAGCCCACGTCGCCCGGGAGGCGGAGCTCGGCAAGCAGCGGGTGACCGTCATCACCGCCCAGCCGCTGTCCGCCGAGGACCTGAGGCGGGTCGAGTCCGAACTGGACGCCGCGACCAGCTACACGCCGGTGGTTATCCCGGAGGTGGACCCGGCAATCCTCGGCGGCATGGTCATCCGCGTGGGCGACACCGTCTACGATTCTTCCCTCAAGGCCCGGTTGCGGCAGCTCCGCGGGCGTCTCAAAGCCAAAGCGACCCATGAAATTCAAAGCGGACGAGATCGCCTCCGTCATTCGGAAGGAGATTGAGGACTTCTCCGGGGCGGTCGAGACCGCCGAAGTCGGCCGCGTCCTCGAAGTCGGCGACGGCATCGCCCGCTGCCACGGCCTCTCCGGCGCCATGGCCGGCGAGATGGTCGAGTTCCAGTCCGGCGTCACCGGGCTGGTCTTCAACCTCGAGGAGCACAGCGTCGGCATCATCATCCTCGGCGACTACCTGTCGGTCGAGGAAGGCGAGACCGTTAAAACGACCGGCGAACTGCTGAGCGTGCCCGTCGGCGAGGCCCTGCTGGGCCGCGTCGTCGACCCGCTGGGCAACCCCCGCGACGGCGGCGGCGCCATCGTCACCAGTGACAGCCGTCCGCTGGAAACGGCCGCCCCCGGCGTGGTCGACCGCCAGCCGGTCACCGAGCCGATGCAGACCGGCATCAAGGCGATCGACGCCATGACGCCGATCGGCCGCGGCCAGCGCGAGCTGATCATCGGCGACCGGAAGACCGGCAAGTCCGCGATCGCGCTGGACACGATCATCAACCAGAAGGGCACGGGCGTGAAGTGCGTCTACGTCGCCTGCGGCCAGCGCGACAGCGCGGTCGCCGGCATCGTGGAGACGCTCCGCGAGCACGGCGCCCTGGACTACACCACCGTGGTCGTCGCCGGCGCCTCGGACCCGGCCCCGCTGCAGTACATCGCCCCCTACGCCGGGGCCGCGATGTGCGAGCACTTCATGTACAAGGGCGAAGCGACGCTCGTCGTCTACGACGACCTGTCGAAGCAGGCTCAGGCCTACCGTCAGCTCTCTCTGCTGATGCGGCGCCCGCCGGGCCGCGAGGCCTACCCGGGCGACGTGTTCTTCGCCCACAGCCGTCTGCTGGAGCGGGCCGCGAAGCTGTCCGACGAACGCGGCGGCGGCAGCATGACCGCCCTGCCGATCATCGAAACGCTCGAGGGCGAGGTCTCCGCCTACATCCCGACGAACGTGATCTCGATCACCGACGGGCAGATCTACCTGGAGCCGGACCTCTTCTACGCCTTCGTCCGTCCCGCCATTAACGTCGGCATCTCCGTGAGCCGGGTGGGCGGCAACGCCCAGACCAAGGCCATGAAGAAGGTCTCCGGCGGTCTGAAGCTGGACCTCGCCAACTTCCGGGCGCTGGAAGCCTTCGCCCAGATCGGCACCGACCTGGACAAGGCCACGCAGGCCCAGCTGGACCGCGGCGCCCGGATGGTCGAACTGCTCAAGCAGAAGCAGTACGAGCCGTACCCCGTCGAAGATCAGGTGATCAGCATCTACGCCGGCACCAAGGGCTACTTCGACCAGGTGCCCGTCGCCGACGTGACCGCCGTGGAGCAGGACCTGCTCCGGTTCATGAAGGACGAGAAGAGCGAGGTCTACTCCTCGCTGGACGGCGGCACGAACTGGGGCGACTCCGTCACCGGCCCGCTGGACGCCGCCCTGAAGGAGTTCTTCGACCGGGAGCGGATGAGCCGCGAAAAGGCCGCCCCGGCCGCCGCCTCCGCCCCGACGAGCAGCCCCGAGCCCGCCACGACCGCGGCCTGACCGCCGGTCCGTCGAGTCCTTCCGCCTTCCGCCCTCCCCCTTCCGCCGTCTTTAAGTGGCCAACGCCCGCGCGATCGTCAAGCGGCTCAAGTCCGTCAAGAACATCCGCAAGATCACGCGGACGATGGAGTTGATCGCCACCGCCCGGTTCAAGAAGGCCCAGGACCGGGCGACCGAGGCGGCGGCCTACACCCGCAAGATCGGCGAGGTGGTCGCGGACCTGGCCGAAGCCGGCGGGGAGATCTCCCACCCGCTGCTGAAAGAGCCGGAGAACGAGGCCCACGTCACCGTGCTGGTGCTCACCAGCAACCGCGGACTCTGCGGCGGCTTCAACGCCGGCGTGCTGCGGAAGGCGATGGCCCGCATCCGGGAAGTCCGCGCCCGGGCCGGCGTCGGACTAGACATTGAAGTCTCCGGCAAGCGGGGCATCAGCTACATGAAGTTCCAGGGGGTGACGCCCTCGGAAACCTTCACCCAGTTCGAAGACCAGCCGGCCTACGCCGACGTGGACGCCATCGCGGACCGCTACGTCCGCGAGTTCCTCAACGGCAACCTCGACCGCCTGGACGTGGCCTACCAGAAGTTCGTCTCCAGCGGTCGGCAGGAGCCGGTTGTGGAAACGCTGCTGCCCCTCTCCGGCCTCGCCGAGGGCGCCGGCGATCAGGCCGCCCCGACCGCCGACGGCCGGCAGGTGAACTACGAGTTCCTGCCGAACCCCAAGGACATTCTCGACGAGATCGTCCCCGCGGCTTTCAAGGCCCGGCTGTTCAAGTGCTTCCTGGACAGCGCCGTCAGCGAACAGATCGCCCGGATGGTCGCCATGAAGGGCGCCACGGAGAGCGCCGACGAGATGATCGGCGACCTCTCGCAGAAATATAACCGGGCCCGTCAGGCCCAAATCACCAACGAACTCGCCGAGGTCATCGGCGGCGCCGCGGCGCTGGAGTAACGCCCCCTCCGCCGCCCGCCCGGTCGCCGCCCGCGGCCGCCCCGTTTATCGTCCCGCACGCCCTCACCCCGCCGCCCCGCCCCCATGTCCGTCGCCGCTCCCGAAGTTCCGCAGACCTCCGCCGACAGCGCCCCGGCGACCGGCCGCATCACGCAGGTCATCGGCTCCACCTTCGATGCGGAGTTCCCGGAAGGTCAGCTCCCGGAGATCTATAACGCCTGCACGGTGAAGGCGACGAACCACGGCGTCGAGGTGAACGTCACCGGCGAGGTCCAGCAGCACCTCGGCGGCGACCGCGTCCGCTGCGTCGCCCTCGGCGGCACCGACGGAATGATCCGCGGGCAGGAGGTGATCGACACCGGCAAGCCGGTGACGGTGCCCGTCGGCAACGAAACGCTCTCCCGCGTGTTCAACCTGCTCGGCGAGCCGATCGACGGCCGCGGCCCGGTCGACGCCAAGGAAAGCTGGCCGATCCACCGCGATCCGCCGAAGCTCGACCAGCTCTCCCCGAAGACGGAAGTCTTCGTCACGGGCATCAAGGTCATCGACCTGCTGATCCCCTTCGTCCGCGGCGGCAAGGCCGGCCTGTTCGGCGGCGCCGGTCTGGGCAAGACGGTCATCCTGCAGGAGATGATCGCCCGCGTCGCCAAGGAGTTCGGCGGTTACTCCGTGTTCGCCGGCGTGGGCGAGCGGACCCGCGAGGGGAACGACCTCTGGCGGGAAATGCAGGAGACCGCGATGGGCTCCGGCGAGGGCTACGTGATCGACAACACCGTGATGGTGTTCGGTCAGATGAACGAGCCGCCGGGCGCCCGCCTCCGCGTCGCCCTGACGGGCCTGACCATGGCCGAATGGTTCCGCGACACCACCGGGAAGGACACCCTGTTCTTCGTGGACAACATCTTCCGGTTCAGCCAGGCCGGTTCCGAGGTGTCCGCTCTGCTGGGCCGGATGCCGTCGGCCGTGGGTTACCAGCCGACGCTGGGCACCGAGCAGGGCCAGCTCCAAGAGCGGATCGTCTCCACCAAGAACGGCGCCATCACCTCCGTGCAGGCCGTGTACGTCCCCGCGGACGACCCGACCGACCCGGCGCCGGCCACCGCCTTCGCCCACCTGGACGCCTTCATCTACCTGGACCGGAAGATCTCCGAGAAGGGCATCTACCCGGCCATCGACCCGCTGGCCTCCAACAGCCGAATCCTCGACCCGCAGGTCGTCGGCGAGCGGCACTTCAAGGTCGCCACCGAGGTGCAGCGGCTCCTCCAGCGCTACCGGGAACTGCAGGACATCATCGCGATCCTCGGGGTCGACGAGTTGTCCGAGGACGACAAGCAGACCGTCGCCCGGGCCCGCCGGATCGAACGGTTCTTCAGCCAGCCGTTCTTCGTCGCGGAAGTGTTCACCGGAAAGCCGGGCAACTACACCAGCTTGGACGACACGCTCCGCAGCTTCGAGGAGATCGTCGAGGGCAAGTGGGACCACCTGCCCGAGAGCGCCTTCATGTACGTCGGCAGCATCGACGAGGCCGCCGCCCAGGCGAAAAAGAGTGAGGGGTGATTTCTAGGGAGGGGTGATGAGGGAGGGGGAAGGGGTGGAGGACCAGTCCTCCTCCCTCCTCCCTCCTTCCCCCTCCCCAAGTTTGCGTCCGACCCGACCCTCTCCAGAACCGCCCGCCCGTGCCCCTGACCCTCTCCCTCGTCACCCCGGAAAAGACGCTGCTGACCGCGGCGGTGGACGGGGTGCGGTTGCCCCTCGCCGACGGGATGGCCGGCATCCTGCCGGGGCGGGCGCCGATGGTCGCGCGGCTCGGATACGGCCCGCTGATCGTGCGGGGGCTGGAAGGCGAAGCGGGCGAGAAGACCTGGTTCGTCGCCGGCGGGTTCGTGCAGGTCTCCCCCTCCAAGCCCGAGGACCCGGCGGACGGCGGGAACGTCGCCGTGCTGACCAACCGGGCGCTGCCCCCGGCGGAGATCGACGTCGCCGCCGCGAAGGCCGAACTGACCGAGGTGAACGCCCGCGTGCCCGCCACGCCGGAGGCCCGCACCCAGAAGGACCGCGATCAGGCCCGGCTGCGGGCGATGATCGCCTCCGCGGCCTAGGCGTTCCCTCAGCTCCGGAAGGCGGGCCCCCGCGGGTCGCTCCGGGTCGGGGGACCGGCACGACCGGCGCAGCGATTTGGCCGGAGCGCCGGCTTCGCGCGCGGCTCGTTGCCCCCCCGCCGGCCCCGGCCGCACAATGGGGAGTCGTCGCCCCTTCCGCGGCGTCCCGTTTCGTCCCCCTGCCCCGCCCGATCCGTGACCTCCCGCAGTTTCGCCCTGAGTTCGCTGGTCGCCGCGATCCCCGGGGCGGCGGTCGCCACGCTGATCGTGATGGCGATCCTCGAACACTCCGGCGAGATCTTCGCCTCGATCCCGCTGGCGGCCTCGCTGATCGTCGCCCTGATCTGCGGCGTGATCGTCACGCTGGCGCCGATCGTGCTCTTCTTCCGCGGCGGGAAGTCGGCGGCCGCGACCGCGGCGGCGTTCCCCGGGCCGGGCAGCGGGCAGGCATTCGTCGGCGAGGGCAGCAGCGACGAGTTCGGCGCCGCGGAGTCCTCCGCCATCCTCGCCGCGGCGGGCGCCTCCGACGAGATGATCCCCGCCGGGACCTCCGGCGAGATCCTTGTCGACGAGGAGGCGGACGCCCTCAGCGACGAGTTCGCAGCGGACGACGACTTCGGCGACAGCGGCGAATTCCTCGAAGCCGGCAGCGCGGAGTTCGACGCCGAGGACGAGGATTCGTTCTCCGACTTCGACGACGACGACAGCTTCTTCGATAAGCCGTCGCAGAAGTGACGTCGGACCGGCCCGGGGCGGCCAGTCGGGGCGCCGATCACCGCAACGTCATGCCGCCGTCGACGACGTAATCGCTGCCGGTCACGTAGCTGGCGTCGTCGGAGAGCAGGAAGCAGGCGACCGCGGCGACCTCCTCCGGCTCGCCGAAGCGGCCGAGGGGGACCTGCGATTTGATGCTCTCGACCATCTCCTTCTGCCGTTCGTCCGGCATGCCGGTGCGGTCGAAGAACTCGGTGCCGATCGGGCCGGGGCTCAGTTCGTTCACCCGCACCCCGCGGGGGGCCAGTTCCTGGGCGAGAACCCGGGAGACCGTTCGCGTCGCCCCCTTCGTGCTGTTGTAGAGCACGCCGCCCTCCATCCCGAGCCACTTCGCCACGGAGCCGGTGACCAGCAGGCTGCCGCCCTGCTTCACCAGCGGGGCGAGGGCCCGGGCGTGCAGGACCACGCCGCGGACGTTCACCGCGTACTGCCTGTCGAAGTCGTCAGCGGCGACCTCGGCCAGCGGCTTCATCACGCCGAAGCCGGCGTTGAGAAAGGCGCCGTCGAGCGTGCCGAACTCCGCCCGCGCCTTTTCCGCGAGGGCGGGCGCCGCGTCGGGATCGGCGGCGTCGTTTCGCAGGGTCAGCAGCCCGGGGATCGCCTCGGCGGCCGCCTTCAGCTTCTCCTCGTTCGTACCGGTGACCAGCACGCGGCCGCCCTCGGCGACGATCCGGGCGGCGGTCGCCCGGCCGATCCCGCCGGACCCGCCGGTGACGACGAACGACTGATCCTCAAAGCGACCGGGAAAGGTGCGGGACATCACGGGACCGCTGAGAAGAGACACGGGAGAGACGGCGAGATCGTAGCCCTCCCCCGGCGCCCGACGACGGCCCTCCCCCGGCAGTCCGGCCTCAGCTACTGGCGCTGCGATAGTTCCGCAGGCTGCGGCGGAAGACCCACCGGCTGACGATCAGCCCGCCCGCGGCGGCCAGCACGCTGCCGAGCACGAACGGCCATTCAAACGCCCCCTTCACCGCCACCCGGGCCGGGGTCGTGATGACCAGCAGGATCGGCACGCCGTAGGTGAACGCCGCCGACAGCAACGCCGCCGCCGGGCCGCCGGTCTGATAGATGTCCCGCGGGTAGCGGGCGAAGACGGTCACGTAGAACCAGAAGTCGTACAGCCCGGTGTTGCGGCCCATCGAGACGCTCGCCGCCGCCAGACAGATCATCAGGCTGTAGAAGAAGGCCGTCGCGCAGCCCACCAGCAACACGTACAGGGCGACCCGGCCCAGCCCGGGGGCGGTGAGGAACAGCGCGTCCCACAGGTCCAGCGAGGTGATCGAATAACTCAGCAGCCCGAGGGCCAGCGCCACCTGGCCGAGCTGGGCGACCTCCACCTTCTCGAAGGAAACGAGGAACTGCGTGTCGATCGGCTTGAGCAGGGCGAAGTCCAGCTTGCCGGTGCGGATCAGCTCGCTGAACGCGCTGAGGTTCGGCATGAAGAACGTTTCGACCAAGGCGTTCACCAGCAGCCCGGTCGCCATGAAGCCGAAGTACTCCGCCCGGCTCCAGTCCCCCACCCGGTCGACGGAGCCGTAGATGATCTCGAACAGCGTGACCTGGGCGGCGAAGTAGAAGGCCCGGGTCAGCAGCGTGATCAGGAAGTTTCCGCGGAACGTCATCTCGCGGACGAGACTGTTCCGCAGAAACGTCGACCAGACGCGGCGGTAGGACGGGCGAACGGGGGTCGGGGCGGCGGGCATTGGGCGGGAGTGTAGCGTCAGGGCCCCGGACGTCGGCTCCGCCGCACGGAGGGGCTGTCGCGGAACGACGCATCCATTTACCTTGTTGCGAGACCCCAGCATGAAATCCGCCGTCCCAGACCTTTCTCACCGCTCATGACCCTTCGCCGCCTGCGTCCGTCCGCCTCCATGACTTGTTGGCGGTCGACCGCGGCTCCCGTCGCTGCAGTTCTACTGGCTGTCGCGGTGACGGCCTCGCACGCATCCGCGCAAAGAGCGGCGCCCAGCTTTCCTAACTTCGAAGAGTTGGCGAATACGCCGCTGTTCCGCTTGGTCCGGATCAACCCCCACGAGGCGGCGGATGCGGAAGCCGTCGCTGCGGCCCGCGAGGCGGTCGCGAGCGTCAACTTGCCCGGAGGTATCATGGTGGACGACGCGACCGCCGTGGATCCTCTCACCCTACGGTTCAAGGCGAATGCCGCCGACACCGACCGCGTCCTCGCAGCCCTGCGTCGGGCCGGGATTCTGACAGAACGTCATACCGCCTCCGGCAGTCTTCGCAAGCCCGGCGGCAGAGCGGACGCGGCGGATCTGAAGCGGCGGGCGGATCGTGCCCGACGCTCCCTGCTCCGACTCGAGCAACAGAAGCCTGACGAGCGGCGGGACGGGGGGCCGTCCCCGGATATCATCCGATTCTTCCTCGACGCCCCCGTCGGCGATCGCGGCGACGCGGCCCGTGCCGCCGTCGCAGCCCTGCCCACGAAGTTCGGCGCCGCGCTCGACGCCCCCTCCCCAGAACACCGCACGCTAGTCGTCCGACTGACGGAAAGGCCGACGGATTTTGCGCAGTTTCGCCTGAAAAGGGATCGGGTGCGGATCGCATTGCTTGAAGCGGGCTTCTCAATCGACGCCAGCAGCAACGTGACGGAGAGCGGAAACGAAACGAATGGCCGCGACGACGAAGCGGAACCGGACCATCCAGCAGAGTCGCCAAGCCCCAAGGCGTCGGACGAGGACGCCGTGGGAGAAGCGAGGCCACGACTCCTCCTCCTCACCCTCAAGCTGCTGCCGGGAGTGGTCTCCCGCACCGGTCCAGAAAAGGCGGTGCGGGACGCGCTGCGGACGGTCGACCTGCCGGACGTGGAACTGCTGGTGGCGGACTGGCCCGGCCGCACGCTGGCGATCCGCTACACGGGGACGCGGACCGATGCCGGCAGCATCCTGATGGCGGTGCAACGCGCCGTTTTGGAACAGGATCGCGAGGCGACGATGAAGGGGGCGCAGGCCGCCGCCCAACAACTCATCCGAAACCGGCGGAGAGGGGGTCCGTCGGTGTTGGCGCTGCGATTGGAAAACGGCGAAGCCGCGGAGCGCTTCAAGGAGTTATCGTTTGAGAGTTCGCCGATCGCGGATCCCGAGGGTTTCCAGCCGCCCGCCGAAGAGGCGCGTACTGTCGTGTTGACCTTCACCACGCCGGTGCCGGGGCGGCCTGCCGCGAACACCGCCGTCATCCGCCGCGCCCTCCCAGACGCCGGGGTGAAGCTGGCGAAGCTCGCCGAGGCGGACTGGGAAGCGGGCCGCGTGACGGTTCAGTTCGTCGGCTACCCGTGGGGCGGGGACCGCATCGCCGACGCCTTCAAGGCCGCTGGCGCCCCCGTCGTCGAACACGCGACATCCCTCACGAATCAAGGCGGCGCTCCCTGACCCGAAGGCGTGGCGGTCGGCTGGCGAGCCCGGAGCGTAAGCCGAGGCGGTTCGACGTTGGCCGCGTCACCCGGCCTCGGCTTGCGCCTCGGGCTGCCGTCATCGGGCTGCCGTCACACGCCGCTGGGGAACGTCTCCGGCACCTCGTCCGGCTCGCCGACGGGTTCCGCGTGCAGGGGGCGGAGGGCGTGGGTGCGATCGACGTACAGGAAGGCGTCGTAGCGGGCGGCGAGGTCGGAGGGGACGTAGTTCCCCCGTTCGGACTCCGGCCGGTAGACCACGCCCACGGCCCGGTGCCCGCGGCGGTCGTGCAGCGGGGCGGCGTGCGGGTCGTCGTCGTCCGGGAAGATCAGCAGACGATCGTCGCCGTCGAACGTGTCGTGCATCAGGTCCTCCCAGGACGCCTCCCGGGCCTCGGGCAGCGGCATCCGTTCCATCTCGGCGCCCCACCGGCGGCCGGCGATCACCGAGCCGCGGCGGGAACCGAAGCCGACCAGGACGCATTCGTCCCGCCCGAAGCGGTCCCGGGCGAGCTGGCCGACGTTCACCATCCCGGACGCCGCCATGTTCGTCGCCCGGGCGTCGCCGATGTGCGTGTTGTGCTCCCAGACGATCGCCTTCGCCCGCCGGCCGCCGGGGGCGGGGTCGGAGTGGTGGTCGAGCAGCCGGGCGAGGGTGTCCGTCATGTGCCGGTCGCGGACGTTCCAGCTCTCCGGGCCGGGGCTGGTCATTGTGCGGTAGTACTCCTCCGCGTGCCGGGCGGCGAGGGCGTTCTGGACGGCGTCAAAGGCCCACTCCCCGTCCCGCAGGGTCGCCTCCCGGGTTTTGACGAGCAGGTCGAGGAGGGACTCCTCGCAGGAGTCCGGCGTCCAGGCGGTGCGGCGGGCGTAGCCCTGCTCGTCGCCGAACTCCGAGCCGAAGCAGGCGAACGCCTCCTCCGCCGCGTCCAGCGATTCGGGGGCGTACTCCGCCAGGTAATCGCGGATACGGGCGAGCGAGTCCCACAGGCTGTACACGTCCAGCCCGTAGAAGCCGACCCGTCGCTTCTCCGGACGGTCCGCGTTGATCTCCCGCAGGGCCTCCATCAATCCAACGACCTCCTCGTTGGCCCACATCCAGGTCGGCCAGCGGCGAAACGTCTTCAACACCTCCTCCGGCGGGCCGTCGATCTCGCCCCGGACGTAGCGGTTCACCTGGGCGCAGTCCGGCCAGTCGCCCTCGACGGCGACGAAGTCGAAGCCTTTCTCGCGGATCAGCCGCTCGGTGATCCGCCGACGCCAGAGGTAGTACTCGCTGGTGCCGTGGGAGGCCTCGCCCAGCAGCACGAAGGAGGCGTCGCCGATGCGGTCCAGCAGCGGGTCGAGGGCGGCGTCGGCCTCCTCCAGCGAGCCGTGCACCGAAGGCAGCGGCGTGGCGCAGGAGGCGAGGGCGGCCCGGACGTCGGCGACGTCGGGACGGTCGGCAACGAGACGGCGGCGGAGGGCGGACACGGCAAACGATCCTGCGGGGGTGCGGCGCATCGGCCATCCTCCAAGCCACCGGCCGCCCCGCCACGGGGCGGTCCGCCGCCGGCCCGCCCGGTCGCTCCCGACCGGCGGGTCGGCGGGCTACCCGCCGCCGAATTGCCGCTGGAACGCGGCGGTGGGAATTTCGCGGAACCCGTCGCCCTCCCGCACGATCAGCAGCCCGGCGACCCCGCGTTCCTCCAACAGCTTCGCCCCCTCGTCCGCCCCGAGGGCCATCACGGCCGTGGCGAGCCCGTCGGCCGTGGCGCAGTCGGCGGCGAGCACGGTGGCGCTTTCCAGGTTCGCTCCGTCCGGCGCCACCCGCACCGG
>NZ_JBINJD010000155.1:0-11961 GCF_043951915.1 Alienimonas sp. DA493
CGAACGCACGGTGACGCTCCCTCACGGTCGCGGCTCCAACGGCTCGCTTCCCGCGGCGGTTACCGCCGGCCGACCATCGTTTGGGGGCCGGCCTCGGGGGGCTTGGGACCGCGGTTGTCGGGGAGTTCGGGCATCGTCAGTTCGGCGGGGTGCAGGCCGAACAGGGCGGCGGCCTGGGCGGTCTCCTGGGTGCTCAGCCGCATGCCGCGGAGACGGTTGCCGCCGTCGCTCATCTGCACGTAGCCGTTGTCCAGCCAGAGCGTCGCATGCGGCCGCCCGTCGGCCAGCAGGCGGACCTGGAACCGCACGCTGCGGGGGTCGCCCTTGGCGGGCTCCCAGCGCTCCTCCATCTGTTGGAGCCAGCCCTCGATCCGCAGCAGCGTGTCCGGGTCCTCGGTGTAGATCGGCCGCCGGGCCTGATTCGCCCGGCGGGGGTCGTAGGCGAAGGCGTCCGTGATCTCCACGGCGTCCACTTTGGCGAGGCTCATCGCGGCCCCGCTGTTCCGCGGCCCTCCGCCGCAGCCCACCAGCGCCCCGCCGGACAGGGCGGAACCGCACAGCAGCGCCGCGGCGAGCGTCAGACGGGGCGACGGCGACATGGGCGAATTTCCGAGGGGCGCAGCGAACCGCCCGGGTTCTGACAGAACCCGGGCGGCGTGGCGAGAGCGGTTCCGGCCGTCCCCGTAGGGTCCGCTGTGCGGACCGTGCTCGGGCCGCCCGGCCGTCATGCTGCGCGGTCCGCACAGCGGACCCAACGAACCCGTCACTTCACCAACTGCGGGACCTTGGTCTGCACGTCGCGGATATCGGGGTTCACGCTGACGACGCGGCCCTGCTGGTCGGCGAGGATCATCGTGGGCAGGTTGACCACGCCGAACTCCGTCGCCGCGCGCCCGTTGAAGCCGCCCTCCTCAAAGGCGATCGGGAAGGGCACGCCGTTGTCCTTGACGTACTGGGCGATGCCGTTGGGGCTCTCGTCCACGTTCACCGCGATGATCTCCAGCTTATCGCCGTGCTTCTGATAGAGGTCCTTGAGGATCGGCAGGTTCTGCTGGCAGGGCTTGCACTCCACGTTCCAGAAGGTCAGCAGCGTGACTTTCCCGCGGGTGTCGGCGGAGGTGATCGTCCCTCCGCTGCGGAGCGGCAGGCGGAACTCCAGCGGCTTGCCCTCCAGGTTCAGCCGCCGCAGGGCGCCGGCCGCCTTCTTGCCGAGCTGCGAACTCGGGAACCGCTGGGCGAGCTGCCGGTAGTAGTCCGACGCCTCCGCCAGTTCGCCCCGCTGCTCGGCCTCCATCGCCAGTTCGATCAGGAACGTGGCCGCCTCGTTGGACTCCGGGTACTTCTTGACGAAGTCCGTGCGGGCGTCCTCCCACCAGGACTCGAACTCCTCCAAGTCGGCCGGGGCCGGGTCGGCGCCCAGCGGGCGACGCTTCTCGCCCCACTGCACGAACAGCGACCGCTGATCGACGATCGGCAGGGCGCCGGGGGCCTCGGCGGCGGCCAGTTTGCGGATCTTGCCCAGCTCGGTCTGGGCGAAGTCCGCGTCGATGTGGTCGTTCAGAAACAGGCCGTGGAAGGTGTCGGCCTGGGTCGTCAGCCAGAACGGCCGGTCGTTGCCCTTGTCGACCTTGAACAGCTCCCGATGCAGTTTGAGCTGCTTCGCGGCGAAGGCGAGGTGGTCGTTCTTCTTGGCGTCCGGTTCGGGCCGGTCCTCGTTCAGCTTGGCGAGCTCCTGAAGCAGCTTGGCGACCTCCGGGTCCAGCCCGCCCTCGTCGTCGCCGAGCTGCATGCCGGCCGGCGGCTGGATCAGCGGGCCGCCGAGCACGATCTGGCCGTTCCCCTCGACCGGCCGGGGCAGGGCGGTCAGCTTCCAGGCGACGCTGTCCACCCGGTCGCCGACGCGGACCATCTCGGACAGCGACACGATCCCCATGTTCCCGTCGGGGACGTTCAGCAGGGCGTTGGAGTTCTCCACGACCTCCAGCTCGCCGCGGGCGCTCTCGCCCGGCAGGATCAGGCCCGGCTGGCCGGTGTTGACGCTCTGGAAGGTGGGGTTGGAACGCAGCAGTTCGGAGTCCTTCCGCATCTCCGCCAACTGCTTCGCCGGGTCGGCGAGATCGGCGACGATCTTGGCGGTCAGCGTCTCGTCGACGCCCAGCGACTTCAGATCCGCCTCGGTCACCAGCACGGTGGCCAGTTTGGCGGCGTCGCCGTCGACGACGGCCTCGGCGGCGACGGCGGCGGCTTCGGCGGGGCTGATCCGCTTCCAGGCGTCGATCTTGCGGTCGCCGTTCTCGTCCACGCCCCACTTCGTCCCGCCGAAGTTCACCCAGCGGAAGTTATTGCTGCTGACGACCGCCTCGCCCTTGGCGTTCTTCTGGGCCCCGTCGGCGTCCCACTCCCGGTACACCTCCATGCCCTGGTTGTAGTAGATGAACAGTTCGATGGTGTCGTCGGCGTCCGCGTCGAGGATCCGCCGCAGGATCTGCCCCTGCGGGCCGACGACCACGTAGCCGCTGTCGGCGCCGCGGATCGGCTCCACCTTGCACTGGTCCCACTGGTCCTCCGGCGGGGTCTCGATCTCCACGCCCGGCCCGCCGGCGACCTTCGGCTGGTAGGTGGAGAGAATCACCGAGGCCGGCGGCGCCGCCTGGGCGAGCCCGACCAACGGGCCGGCGACGGCGAGGACCGCGGCCGTCGCCCAGGCGCGGGCGGTACGACGCGTCGACAGACGGGCGGGGGCGGCGGAGCGGGGCATGATGACGGTGCGGGGGGAAAAGAGACCGACGGCGATCGACCGACGCGAGCGCTTCGGGCGCGAAGCGACCGGCAGCGATCTTAGGACGGCGCCGGCGCACGAGTCACCGCCGGTTCCGCCGTCCCCCCAGTCTTCGACCCGCCGGCGGCCCGGGCGTTCGCTTCTCAGCGGTACGGCGCCCGTCCGGCGGACAACGCCGCCGCCGCCGCCTTCAGATCGGACCAATCCCCCGGGTTCGACAGGGAATACACCAGGTTCGGCAGGCCCTCGGGGCCTGCCGCCACCGTCCAACTCCCCGCGACCCGCCGCACCGGCACGGCCGCCCGCCGGCCCGCCTCCACGACGTCCGGCGGAAATCCGCGGATCGTCACCTCCGAGTCCGGCGTCAGCTCCGTCGGGACCGGCCCCCGCCCGCCGGGGACCGCTTCGATCACCATCGCCCGCATCCCGCGGCGGTCCGCCCCGTCGGCGGGTTCGAGCAGCACCACGTGCAGGACCACGTCCGCACGCTGGAACTGCACCCGGTTGAGCGTCGGTTCGTCCGCCCGCGTCCACGCCAACGTCCCCAACGCGACCGCCCACACGACCGCCAGCAGCACGACCGCCGGCCAGACCCACCGCCGGGACGGGGGACTCGGCGCCGGGACGGTCGACGTGGGGGCGGTCGGCGTCGGGGCCGTTCGTTCCGGGGCCGGGCTCACCGGGCGGAGACGAGGGTCACGGCGTTGAGGTCGGCGTCGAAGGCGGTGGCGAACGCGGTGTCGAAGTCGAACAGCTCGGCGAAGTCCTCCGGGCGGTCGCCATCGCACTTGCACAGTTCGCCGCGGTCGACCAGTTCGAACACGATCCGGCCGACGTCCTCCGTGTTGCGCACGCCCCACTGCCGCAGCACGGTGCGGGCCATCCCGCCGAACTGGGCGGCGGCGAGTTCCCGAATGCCCGCGCACAACTCCGCCGCGGTGATGTGCCGACCGGGGAGCCGCTCGCTGCGGGCGGCCTGCCGTTCCGGGGTCGCGGCGAGGTCGTCCTGAACCTTCTGCAGGGCCTCGAAGACGAACAGGTAGGCCTCCCGGGCGAAGGGCCGACGGGCCGGCTCGGCCGGCGGGAGGGGGGCCGACTTCGCGGGCGTCGGCTCGGGGGAGGCCGATTCTTGGAGGGCCGGGGCGGCGTCGGCGTGCTCCGCCCGGGGTTCGTCGGGGCAGGGCTCGGACCGTTCGGCGGGGCGGTTCACTGCGAGACGGCGGTGGGTGGAGGGGGGGCCGAACCGATGGTAGCGGAGTCTCGCCGCGGGGCGACAGGTCGGGTCCGCACGGATTCCGTTCCCCCCGAATTTCCCGTGGTCGCTCCGCCGCCGCCGCCGCCCGTCCCGCCGTCCCCTCACCGGCGGTTCAGGTCGCAGACGAGGGCCTCGATGACGGGGGGCACGGAGGTGTTGCGGGCGATCTGGGCCTCCGCCTCGCTGAGCCGGTCCAGCGCCGCGGCCGCGTGCTCCAGCCGGTCCGCCGCCGCCGGGCCGTCCTCCAAGAACTCTTCGGAGAGCCCCGCGAGACGGTCGCGGTACAGGTCCGCGCAGAAGGCGAACACCCATGCCGCCGCCGCGCGTTGCGACGGGGCGTCGGAGCCGGCGGCCTCCACGGCGCCGACGACCGCCTTCGCCGCCGCCACCGGCCCGCCGCGGCCGACGTGTTTGCGGACGACCTCCCGCAGGCCCCGCACCTCCGGGTCGGCCAGCCGGGTCGCGGCGTCCAGGCTGCCCCGCGACAGCCGGGCGACCTGCTCCGCCTCCCCGGGGCTCTCCGCGAGGCCCTTGTCGAGCAGCAACGCCGCCACGTCCGCGTCCGGCAGCGGGGCGAACCGCACCGTCTGGCAGCGCGAGCGGATCGTCGGCAGCAACGACTCCGGCCGGTCCGAGAGCAGCATCAGCACCGCCCCGGCCGGCGGCTCCTCCAGCGTTTTGAGGAAGGCGTTCGCCGCCTGCGGGTTCACCAGGTCCGCGTCCTCCACGATCGCCACCCGCCGCTCCGACAGCGCCGGCCGGCGGGAGAGTTCGTAGCAGAGCCCGCTGGTCCCGCGGTCCTCCTTCTCGCCGACGAACGCGGCGAGGGGGATTTCCCGTTTGCCCTCCGGCAAGCGAACCCGGTGCAGGTCCGGGTGGGTGTCCGCGGCGGCGGAGACGCAGGCTTTGCAGGTCCCGCAGGCCTCCAGCACGTCGTCCGGCGTCCGCAGGCAGAGCAGGCATTGGGCGAGGACGTCGGCGAACAGCCGCTTCCCCACCCCCGCCGGCCCGGCCAGCAGCAGCGCCGAACTCAGCCGCCCCCGCCCGACGGCCCGGCGGAAGCCCGCGACGACGGCGTCGTGCCCGCGGACGGCGTCCCAGACCGACTCGCCTGTCGTGAACTCAGTCATCCGTGCGCTCCACCCAGCCGAGGGGTTCGTCCGTGTCGATCGGTCGTCCGGCGGCGACGTTCTGCCGGACCAGCACGCCGTCCGCGGGGCTGAGGGCGTCGACGGTCAGCCCGGGGATCGTCAGTTCGGCGACGCGCTCCCCGCGGCGGACCGGCTCGCCGGTCTCCACCAGCCACCCGGCTAACGTCGGCGTCGCCCCGGCCGGCAACCGCCCGAACGCCGGCGCCGGCACCGGCAGATAGGGGGCGTCAGCCATTCCAGCGGTTGGCGTCAAAGCGGTCGAGGATTCGGTCGGCGTCGTTCATGCGAAGCAGGCGGGCCGTCACCCGACCGGTCGCGGTCAGGCCGACAATGAGGAAATCATCTTGGCGGAAATGCTCCGACCATACCTGCGTCCGCGGGTTGAACAGGGCGACCGGGCGGTCCTCCTCGGGATCTAGTCCGGCGATGTCGGACCCTTTGTGGGCGTTGCAGGCGGGGCACGCCAGGGCGAGGTTCTCCGCGACGGTGGGGCCGTCGTGTTTCTGGCTGATGCAGTGGTCGACGTGAAACGTGATGAACCCCAACCCTTCGGGAAGTTGGCAGTACTCACACCGACGGCGGGCGCGGCGGCGGACGAGTCGGTTGAGGTCCGAACTGATCGCCTCGCTCACGCCGCCACGGCCCGTTCGGCTTCAAGGGCGGCGACGGCGCTTTTCTTCGCGAGGCGAACCAAGTGTTCGAGGTGGAGGGCACGATCCAACTCGGCCCGCTCCTCCGCGGTGAGCCCGGCATCGCTCTTGCTTCTGGCGATCAAATCGCCGACACGCTCGGATGCCTCCTCCGAGGGATGAAACGCCAGAACCTCCTCCGGCGTGCAGCCTCGGCCAAGGAACTCGGCCACTTCTTCGGTCAAACTCATGACGACGCTTTCGTCTAGGTCCAATTCGCGGTGAGGACGTCTTTCATCTCGCCGGCGTGGTAGCTGCTGCGGACGAAGGGGCCGCTGGCGACCAGGCCGAAGCCCAGGCCTCGCATCAGCTCGCCGACCTCGTCGAACTCCTCCGGCGGGACGTACCGCTCCACCGGCAGGTGCTGGCCGGTCGGTTGCAGGTACTGGCCGAGGGTCAGCATCTCGCAGCCGACCGCCCGCAGGTCGGCGCAGGTGTCCAGCAACTCCTCGCGGGTCTCGCCGAGGCCCAGCATCAGCCCGCTTTTGGTGGGCATTTCCGGCGCGCGGTCCTTCACGCGGGCCAGCAGGTCGAGCGTCCGCTGGTAGTCCGCGTTGCGGCGGACGCGGTGGTAGAGCCGGGGCACCGTTTCGGTGTTGTGGTTGAACACGTCCGGGCGGCTGTCGATTACCGTATCGATCGCCTTGACGTTGCCGCGGAAGTCCGGGGTGAGGACCTCGATCGTCACGCCTTCCTCGCAGGCCTCCCGCACGGCGACCACGCAGGCGGCCCAGTGGGCGGCGCCGCCGTCGGGCAGGTCGTCGCGGGTCACGCTGGTGAGGACGACGTGCTCCAGGCCGAGCCGTTTGGCCGCCTCGGCGACGCGGTCCGGCTCGTCCAGTTGCAGGGCCTCGGTCTTGCCCTTGGGGACGGAGCAGAACCCGCAGGGCCGGGTGCAGACGTTGCCGGCGATCATCAGCGTCGCCGTCTTGTGGCTCCAGCACTCGGTGCGGTTCGGGCACTTGGCCGACTCGCAGACGGTGACGAGGTCCAGATCGCGGATCACCTCGTCCGTGAAGGCCATCCCCGCGGCGGGCAGGGGCCGGCGGAGCCACTCCGGCAACCGCCGCTTGCGGGCCGGGCGGGCCGCCGGGGCGGGACCGTCTAGCACGTTCAGCACGGACCCGGCGTTCGCCGGCGGGGCGGACGCGGACCGGGTTCCGCAGCCGGAGCCGGGGGCGTCGATGACTTGGAGCAGAGACATACGGTGGGGGCCGGGTTCAGACCGGGACGGTTCAGGCCGGGACGTAGGTGCGGCGCGTGGTCCGGCGGAGCAGCGGGTGGCCGGTGAAGGTGTGAACGGTGTCGTAGCCGAGGCCCTCGGAGAGCCGCCGGATCAGGCTGCTGCGGACCGCCGGCATGCTGACCGGGTTGTGCCGGGCGGCGGACAGGCTGGAGACGGTTCCGCCGCCCTCGGCCCCGCCCGGGCGGACGGCCATGCGGGGGAACTCCATCGCCGGGGCGACGGACAGGAACAGCCCCCACCGGCTGAAGCCGCCCCGCACCCCGGCGCCGACCTCCGCGACGATCCCGGTGCGGGCGGAGACCGCGGCGCCGTCGGGGGTGATCTCGTTCGAAACCCGCAGGTCGTCGCAGGTCGCGGACGCGGCGGAGACCAGCACGTCCCGCAGCAGGGCCGGGGTGAGGGGGTTCTCGTCGTCCGGCCCCCGCTCGGCCACCGGGACGACCGGGTAGGCGCACAGCTGGCCGGGGGAATGCACGATCGCCCCGCCGCCGCGGGCGACCCAGTCCACCTCCATCGACCGGCTGCGGAGGTCGCGTTCGTCGCAGCGGAGGTCGGCCCGGCTGCCCTCCCGGCCCACGGTCACGCCGGGCGGGTGCTCGCAGAGCAGGAGGAAGCCGTGGCGGTCGGTGCGGCCGGACAGATCGAACGCCAGCCGCTCCTGGAGGGCCTTCGCCGAGGGCCAGTCCACCCGACCGAGCAGATGCACGCTCAGCCCGTCGCTGCCGCGGTCCGGCAGGTGCGGGGTGAACGGGTAGGTCACGGGGCGTGTCCGGCGGGGGGGAAGACGGGGGAGGTACGGATTCGGGCGACGGCCGCTAGACTGGGGCCTCCGGCCCGTCGCGTCCGGTTCCATCCTACGTCGCCCCCGACCGCCCACAAACGCCGGCGCCCCCCGCCCCTCGTCGCACCCCCCGGTTCGCCCCCGACCGCTCCCGATGGCCAAGGCCAAGAAGTCCAAACGCAAAAAGACCGGCGGGGAGGACCCGAACGAGCGGGTCGTCGTGCGCAACCGCAAGGCCCGGCACGAGTACGAGCTGATCGAGGAGGTCGAAGCCGGCGTCGTGCTGCACGGCAGCGAGGTGAAGGCCGTCCGCAACGGCGACGTGAACATCGACACCGCCTTCGCCACGGTGAAGGGGGGCGAATTGTGGTTGAAGAACCTCGACATCGGTGAGTACGCCGAGGCCGGCCGCTACAACCACGACCGCACCCGCGACCGCAAACTCCTGCTCCGCAAGGCCCAACTGCGGAAGTTCGCCGAGGCCAACGAGCAGAAGGGCCTCACGCTGGTGCCGGTGGACGTCCACATCCACCGCGGCTTCGTGAAGGTCAAACTCGCCGTCGCCCGCGGCCGCAAAACGCACGACAAACGCCAGAAGCTCCGGGCCAAAGAGGACGACCGCAAGCTCCGCGAAGCAAAGCGGCACTTCGTGCAGTAGGGTCCGCTGTGCGGACCGCGCTGAACGATCGCCGACCGCCGAAGCCGGTCCGCAGAGCGGACCCTACGACCGCGACAGCCGCACGAGTTGGTGCCCCGCGACCCGGGGCCGCCAGAGTTCGCGGCCGGTTTCGTCCTCCAGCCGCACCCGCCAGCCGGCGGCTCCGGCGGCGTGCAGGAACTCCGCGGCGGCGGTGCGGCCGGGATCGGCCAGGATCGCCTCGCCGTCGTCGGCCAGCACGGCGGTCAGCGTGTTCAACAGGGCCGCGTGCAGGTCCGGCTGGTAGAGCAGGTCCGCCCCGATTGCGCGGTCGAACCGCTCCTCCGCGGACAGCACCGGCGGGGCGAACCAGTCGAGCCTCTCCGCCGTCAGCGGCAGATCGTTGAGGGCCGCGTTCGCCGCGGCGAGGGCGACCGCCCGCGGGTCGACGTCCGTCGCGGTCACCTCCGCCCCGGCCGCCGCGGCGGCCAGCCCGGCGAGAGCGGACCCGCACCCCAGCTCCAGCACGCGGGTCCCCGCGGGGAACGGGCGGCCCAGGAGCCGGGCGGCGAACGTGCGGGCGACCGGCCACAGCGTCGCCCAGTACGGGTCGCCGCCGAGCGCGGCGTGCTCTTCCAGCAGGGCGTCCGGGTCGGCGGGGGTCAGCAGCCGGAAGACCCGCTTCCCCCGGCGGTGGGCGATGCCGACGGGCGTCTCCGTCCACCCGCCCGGCACGGCGGGCAGTCCCGCCGCGGGCGGTTCCACTACTGTTTGCCCTCGATCGCCACCAGCAGGATGCCGGCGGCCAGCGGGACGAAGGGGTGCAGCGCGTTGCCGCCGTGCACGTCCACCTTCAGCTTGTGCACGAAGGGGTTGAAGTTCGTGGAGTAGTGGGCGATCGCCGGCCCGCCGCCGTCCGGGGTGAGGGTGAACTTCTGCGGGAAGATCCAGCCGTAGTCCGTCAGCCGGCGGATCGTCGCCATCAGGGCGCTGTCCTCCTGGATGTGGCCGACGGGGCGCTCGTTCCCGTCGAGCACCTCCCAGGCGTCGCGGAACATGCTTTTCAGGCCCTTCCGCCGCAGGGTGCCGATCAACTCGCCGGTGCGGCTGTCGGTCACGTCGTAGGCGGCGGAGAAGTCGATCACGCTGCGGGCGGCGATCTTCAGCCACTCCTCGTCCATCGACTCGTCCCGGTAGATCCGGATGTCCTCCTTCAGCTTGAAGGCCTTCTGCTTGCTGTAGCCGACGACGTTCCCGTCCCGGTCGTAGATGTGGAACGCCGCCCCGAACAGCTTGAACACCTTCCGGCGGATGGTGTACTCGACCGCGTCGGCGGCGGCGGGGGCGGTCGCGTCGGACACGGCGTCTTCAGGGGCAAGGCGTAAGGCGTGAGGGGAAAGAATGCGATGCCCGCCGCCGAACCGCAAATCGGGACGGTCCCGTTGCGACTTCGGCGGCTCGTCGAAGGATGTGGGGTCGGCGGCGAACGCCGGTCGTCTCTTACCCCTTACGCCCCGCCCCTTTCCCCTCCCCATGGACCCGACCGCGTTCTACTTCACCCTCGCCGTGCCGATGGTGCTGCTGGCGGCGGTCTGCTGGGCGAGCACGCTGTTCACCCTGCCGGGGAACTGGGCCGTGCTGGCGCTGGCGGCGGCGTGGGCCTGGCTGATGCCGAAGGACGAGTACGGCTGGGGCTTCGGCTGGGGCACGGTCGCCGTGCTGCTCGGGCTGGCGCTGATCGGGGAGGGGCTGGAATTCGCCGCCGGGGCCGCGGGGGCGAAGAAGGAGGGCGGCAGCCGCCGGGGGATGCTGCTGTCGATCGTCGGGGCGATGGTCGGCAGCCTCGCCGGCGCCGCGGTCGGCGTGCCGGTGCCGGTCGTCGGGCCGCTGATCGGCGCGGTCGGCGGCGGGGCCGCGGGCGCCTTCGCCGGCGCCTACCTCGGCGAGACCTGGAAGGGGCGGACCGGCGCCGACGCCCTCCAGATCGGCAAGGGCGCCCTGATCGGCCGGCTGGTCGGCACCGGCGGCAAGCTGGCCTGCGGCGCCGTGATGGTCGCCGTTCTCGCCGTGATGACCTTCGTCCCCCGCTCCGTGGAGACCCCGCTGGACGACGCCGTTCCGAACCCGGCCGCCCCCGTCCGCCCGATCGGCGCCGACGCCTGACCGCCCCGCGGCCGGGGCGTGAGAACGCGTTTCCTCGAAACGTCGCCGCGAATACCAGCCCGATGCGCAAGCATCGGCCGTCGGCGCAGCCTTCGGACCGGACGACTCACGGCCGGAGCTTGCGAGGATTTTGCGCTTCGCTCCGCAAGCGGTTGCGCAGAAACGAGTTGGGCCTCACGGTAGCGGGTGTTCCACCACTCGCCACGTTCCCCCTGCGGGAGATCGCCGTGAGGCGCCAACTCTGGACGGCCATCGTGACCGAACTCCGCCGCCTGCACCACCCCCGCCCCGGCCGCACGCCCGTGTTCAGCGACGTCCGCATTCTGGAGGTCTACTTCTTCGCGGCGGTCCACCGCCTGCCGATCGGTCAGGCCTGCGACCGGCGGAACTGGCCGATCTGCCTCCGCGGCCGCCCCCTGCCCAGCGGAACCACGATGTCCCGGCGGATGCGCTCCCCCTCGGTCCGCCGGCTGCTGGCCGCCCTGGACCGAGCCCTCGTCCGCACGCCCGGCGGCGGGATCGTCGCCGCCCTGGACGGCAGCGCGATCCGGATCGGGCCGCACTCGACGGACCGTCACGCGAAGTTCGGTCTGGCCGGGGGCGTGACGGCCAAGGGCTACCGACTGCACCTGCTCCGCCGGGCCGACGGCACGATCGCCGACTGGCGGCTGACGCCGCTGGGCGGGCCGGACGGGTGCGAGAAGCGGATGGCCAAGCGGATGCTGCGGGCCGCCCCGTCGGCCTGCTACGTGGTCGCCGACGGCAACTACGACGCCAACACGATCCACGCCGAGGCGGACGCCGCGGGCGTGCAGTTGGTCAGCCCCAAGCGAAAGGGCGGCTTCGGCCGCCGCCGGCAGCGGCCCGGCCGACTCCGCAGCTTCGCCCTCTTGAGGGCGCCGACCGGCTCGGCGACCGCGAGCTTCGGGGCGGCGCTGATGCGGAGCCGGGTCGCGATCGAGCGGGCGTTCGGGGCGCTGAAGGCCTCGTCGGCCGGCCTGACGGACCTGCCGCCGTGGGTGCGGACCTACCCCCGCGTCCTGCCCTACGTCACCGCCAAGCTGATCCTCCACGCCCTCCGCCCGACCGTGGGCTAAACGCAAAATCCTCTTGCGCTCCGGGCTGGTAAGCCCCGAAACGACTTTGGGAAAAGCGCGCTAGTGGTTCATTGCAGCTCGATCGTCGGGTAGAGCGAGCGGAGTTTAATCCGCGCCTCGGCGGTCGTGAACTGCCACCGCACGCCGACCTGTGCGGCGTTCC
>NZ_JBINJD010000156.1:0-11944 GCF_043951915.1 Alienimonas sp. DA493
TTGGCGACGTTCTCGCCGAGCGCGTGCCGCTTCTCGAAGCCGCACAGTTCGCACCGGTACTGCCGACCGCCGACCGTCACCCCGAGTTCCGTCGGGATGTCCTGCCCCTCGAACTCCGCCACGCGGTACGCGGCCGTCACGGAGAACAGGTCCGTCGTCTTCGCGGCCGGGATGGCCGGGTTCTCCTTGACGAACTGCTCGACCTTGTACTCCACGATGTACCGGATCTGGGTCCGCAGGCAGGCGGTGCGACCGGCGGGCCAGACCGTGCGGGTCGGGGAGGTGCCGCGGAGAGCGGCGCCAGACAGGCCGCGGGAGGGCTCCGCAACCGGAGCGGAGGGCTTGACGACGCGGCGCACAGGGGTGAGAGTCGGCATAGCCGGCTCCTTTCCTAACAGGGGTTGTGGGGTCGGTTAGGCCCACCCGAGCGAGTGCAAGTCGCGGAGGTGGGCCGTTTCGTGTCGGCCGTTTGACCGACAGGGGGATTGTAGACAGTTCGGCAACGTTGACAACCCCGCAACAGTCAATTTCGGGAAAGATTGTCAACAATCCTTCCGGGGGCTATCCTGTAGGCATGCCGGCCCCCGCCTCAATTCCCGACGCTCCCCCCTCCGGCCGCTTTGCCGGCGACGCTCCGGCTCTCGCGCTGGCGCTGCGGATGCGTCAGCACCGGAGCGAACGCGGGCTGTCGCTGGCAGAGGCGTCGGCCCCCGCGGAGATTGACCGATCCGCATGGTCGCGGATGGAAGACGCGGACCGCTGGGTCACGCCGGCCGTGCTGGTGCGGATTGCGAAGACACTGGGCGTCTCCCCCGGCGAGGCGATCACCCCGCCCGGGTGACTTTCCAAGTTGGAAAGTGAGAAAGCCCCGCCCGGGGTCGCCGGACGGGGCTCGGTTTGGCACCCCGCGGGTGTCACGGATTCGCGTCGGCGGTCTCCAGCCGCTTGTAGTCCCACCGCCACGTCGCCTTCTTTCGGTGGCACGCGCAGGCGCACGGTGACTTGTTCCCGCGGGAGTCGGCGCACTGCCTGCGAGTCGCCCCGGGGGACGAACAGCAGCACCGGGTCCGGTCCACGACGACCTCGCCCAGTTCGCCCCGCAGCAGACGGACCACCGTCGTCCAGTGTTCCATGTGAGGTTCGGACAGCAGCGGGACCGGCTGGCGTCCCCGCCGGCACGCCGCCCGTTCCGCCATGTATCGCTCGCGCAGGCTGGCCAGCGGCGCCGCGTCCGGGCTCCATTCCGCACCCCCACCCTCGCTCACCCGGGCGACCCCATCGTCCTCCGCCCGTTCGGTCGGCCAGCCGTACTTGTCCATCCAGCCGACGGCCTGGAGCAAGGCGAGGAGGTCACCGGGCGGCACGCCCTCCCATGACCGGAGGAGGGCGTCCGGGGCGATCCACGGGAGGGGGCGGGAGGGGGCGGTCATCAGTCTGTAGGGCGGAGGGGGTGGGGCGGACTACTAGCAGAGCTTGATCTGACGCTCTTTCTTTTCGCGGTCGAACGCATCGCGGATGAACACCCTGAACTCCTGCATCCCGCCCCACGGGAACGGCCGGGCGATCTGCGTCACTTTCTCTTGGTGGGCCAAGAACTCCTTGAGGGCGTCGTCCGTCAGGAACTGGTAGTTCTTGAACCGCCGCTGCCCGTTCTCGTTGTTCGGGTTGAGGCGGTCGAACTCGGCCTTGAGCCCCGGGGCGAGCGGGTCGTACAGCGTCTCATTGATGACGTGCCCGAAGTACCGCGGCGTCTGGCCCTTCGGCCGGGGATAACTGAGGCGGTTCAGTTTGCACATCTCCCGCAGGTAGTTATCCCGGCACTGGGAGACTCGCTGCTGCGGGTGATCCATCAGCAGGTAGTTGTAGAGAGCGGCGTACGCCCCCTCCGCGACTTGGCTGCGGATGCCGAGGGCGTCATCGAACACGATGTTGATAGCGACGGACAGCAGGGCCTCTTGGATGGCGATCGCCTTCTCAACCATCCGCTCGTGCCGCCTCGTGGTGGCGCCCCGGGCCTTCGCAATGATCATCGCGGAGGCGAAGGCCGGAATGACCTCGATCGGGAGTCCGCGGGCGACGCCGCCGCCCTTCGGGTGGGTGAACGGGACGGATTTGGACGCCAGCAGGCGGACCCGAGAAAAGTAGGGTGAGAGCCGCTTCTGGGACGCGATCCGGTCGATTTCGACGCCACCAGCCGTTCCGCTTTGACGGCTGATCGCCAAGGCGTCCGCGACGCCGCGGTCGGAGAACAAGCGGTCGCCGTCCTCCGTGTAGAACCCGTCGATCGACAGGTCGCCCATCGGAACGGAATCATGGAGAACGGCCCGCTTCGGCTTCACCATTTCCGCCTTGGGGGAGCGGCGGACAGTTAGTTCGCTGTTGGACACGAAAGGATCGTCCAGAGTGGAAGGAACCGGACCGTTCACGGCCGTCCGGCGACGCCGCTACGCCGGTCCTAGAAGACGCTGATTCGCCGCACGCCCACGCGGCAGCGATCGCCAATACCCATCACGTTCTCTTTCTCTTGCGGGGCCGGGCCTCCGGGTCGCCGTGACCCGAAAGAGATAAAGCCGCGGCGACCCGGAGGAGCGGGGTAGCGAACCCCTCCCGTCCGCCCATTGTCCCGAGCCGCGTTCACTATCAAAACGGAAAACGCGCGATTCCAGAAAAACGCCACGATTGCCTGTCAGGAATGGGCTAATCACCGATGAACGGATATACGTTTTAGTGTACAGGAATCGGGCTCTATCGGGGTGAATGCCGGTGTGTCGGGAACGGGAGCCTCGCCCGGCCCGAAGACAGGCCGGGCGAGACGGAAGAACGTCACCGCGGGATCGTCCGCAGACGCCGGGCCTCGGTCAGCCCGGCGGCGATCAGCGACGGGTCGTAGACCGGCTCCCCGCCCCGCTGGTCGGCCGGGACCAGAGCGTCCAGCAGCACGCGGGGCACGCCCAGCAGGCGGGCGACCTCGGCGGCCGTCCAGAACGCGGCCGTATCGTTGAACCGATGCGTGCCGTACTCCTGCGGGGCGACGCGGCCCCACTCGGCGTCAGCGGCGTCCCACGCCCGTTGCTCGGCGTGCCAGCGGGCCGCCCGCTGGAGGTAGGGGTGAGTCTTAGGCGCCGCCGACTTGACGTGCGCAGCGTGATCGTGGACCATGCTTCGGCCCTTTCGTTGGGGTGAAACACGGCCTGCGTCCCCCCAGTCGCCAAACTTGGGGACGCGGGCCGTTTCTGTTTACCGGTGCAGATGTGCAGTCCGGTAGCGGGAGTTTCGTCGGGAAACTTCCAAACGTCAAGCCCTGGCGGTTACTCCGCCGGCAACAGGCCGTGGACGGTCACGCCGAACGTCGCGGCGATCGTCGGGTACTTCTCGACTGTCGGGCTACTGCTGCCGCTCTCCCAGCCGTTCAGCGTGCGCACCGTCACGTCCAAGCCGGCGGCTTCCAGCCGATCCCGTAGTTCTTCCACGCTCCAGCCCTGCCCTTCACGCAGCGAGCGCAATCGGGCGCCGAGGCGACCACGGTAGGTCGTCGTGTCGGGTTCTTTCGGCGGTCGGCCTTGGCGGCTCATGCGACGACGTGAGGCGGTCCTGGGGAAGCGATGCACGATACCACCAACAGGCGAGACTCGCCCCCGGATCAAACGAATCCGAAAGTCCGATTGCTTGACTTTCGCAAGATTTCTACGAAAGTCGTGAACCGGCGAGCGTCGCCGGCCGTTTAGAGAAGTGTCCCCCGGGCCGCGTAGGACCGGCCCGGGGGACTGACCAACCCCCAACACGAATCAGAAAGGGGTCAGCCGATGGCTACCCTCACCGCTCAACGTCGCGTCGTCAAGACCCCCGCCCCCGCCCGGGAATCGTCCCGCGGACTCGCCGGGGCGAACGTCGCCGGCACCAGCCCGACCCGGCGCGTCTGGGTGTCGTCCGAAGGCGCCCGGGCCGACCTCGGCACCTACGTCCGGGTGCAGGTCGCCAAGCGGGTCCGCGACTACGGCAACCACGACAAGTTGCACTTCTGCGTGACGCTGACCGTGGACCTTGAACGGTTCGCCGGGGAAGACCTCCCGATGGTCGTGTTCGTCTGCGAGCGGGGGCGTCGGTACGTCTGCTCGATCAGCGGCGTCGATCCGCGGCCGGAGACGAACGGGATCGCCGTGACGTACGCCTGCAAGGACAGCGGCGAAGACCGCTTCTGATTTGATCCGCCCCCCGCCGGTTTCCGTTCACGCGAACCGCCCGCTAGTGCTCGTGTACTCCCTGTCGGATTCGTTATGCCGTACCGAAAAGACCGGCTCGCCCTGACCGACGCGGACGTTGCGGACTACCGCGGCGGCGTCTCCGCGTCGAAGATCGCCGAGCGGCACGGCTACTCCGCCGGCACTGTGATTCATGCCCTGCGGCGGATGGGCGTTGAGACCCGGGGCCTGTCGGAGTCGCAGAAAACGATCCCGGGCCGCCCGCCGACCGTGCTGGCGGAGAAGTTCGTCACCATGTATCGCGACGGGATGTCAGCCGCGAAGGTCGCGGAGGCGGCCGGGCTTCATCCTGCGACCGTCCGCAAGGCCCTCAAGCGGCAGGGGGTGAAGTACCGCAAGAAGTCGGAGCCGAACACTCAGTCCGGCGAGCGGTTCGGCCGGCTGACGACGATCGAGCCGTTGGGGGTGGGTCCGCGGGGTGGCGTGAAGGAGTGGCGGTGTCGGTGCGACTGCGGGACGGAGACGACTGTGGGGGCTGCCACACTGCGGCACGGGCACACGAAGTCCTGCGGCTGCTCGAAGCTAACCGACAACCCGATCTCGCCTGGGGACCCGTTCGGCCGATGGACGGCGGTGGAGCCTGCGAAGCTGGGCCAGCACGGGGCCGTCAAGCGATGGCTGTGCCGGTGCGATTGCGGCACGGAGAGGAGCATAGACGCAACGGAACTGCGGCGGGGGAAAGTAAACTCCTGCGGATGCTTGCGGCGTGGTCCTCAATACCGGGAGCGGAAGTCATGTAGGGTTCCGATCAAAATGGTCGGCAGGGCGTTCGGCCGCCTCACTGTGATTTGTTGGTCCTGCCCGAAGTGGTACGGGAAATACGGCTGGGTCTGTCGATGCGAGTGCGGGAACGTCGGTGTCTATAAGGGGCACGCTCTCCGCAGCGGCTCGATCGTCTCCTGTGGGTGCCGGAACCTAGACACCAACGTCCAGCCGGGCGATGTGTACGACAGTCTCACCGTCCTGCGCCAGAACGGGCGAACGGCCTACGGGCGGCATGCGTGGCTCTGCCGATGCGAGTGCGGCGGGACGATCACCGCGTCGTCCGACGGTCTCACGCGGGGAACAACGAAGTCCTGCGGATGCCACAAGGGCGACGGCCGATCGCTCCGCCCCGACGGTTATATCGAAGTCTGGTGCAACGGCCGAAAATGGCTGGAACACCGCCTCATGATGACGTGGAAGGAAGGCCGCCCGCTCAAGCGGCACGAGGAGGTCCACCACATCGACAACAACAAAACGAACAACCATCCGGACAACCTCGAACTTTGGGACCATTCCCAGCCGCCCGGCGGTCGGGTGAGCGACCTCACGACCTGGGCGAAGCAGTACCTCGCCCGCCATCAACCGGAAGCACTGGTGACGCGATGCGAAAACTAGAGTGTCCTGTCGGGCAGAAGTTCGGCCGCCTCACCGTACTGGGCGAAGCCCGCGTGAAGGGACAACGTCGCTGGCGCTGTTCGTGCGAGTGTGGCGGCGAATCGCTCCCCCGCCCGTCGTCAGTTATGAACGGCCTGACTCGTTCCTGCGGGTGCGGTGCCGGCTGCTGGAAAGGCGGAAAACCCCGCCCGGTGGGCAGTCGCGTACGAGACAAGACCGGATATGTTCGCATCACCACGGAGCGAGGCAGCGTGCTGGAACACCGCCATGTCATGGAGCAGGAGTTAGGCCGTCCGCTCCCTGAGGGCGCGGTGATTCATCACAAAAACGGCGACCGGGCCGACAACCGCCCGTCGAACCTCGAACTGTTCGACCGCTCTCACCCAAAGGGTCAGCGGGTCGCCGACAAGATCGAGTTCGCCCTAGAGATTCTGCGGAAGTGGGAACCGGATGCGTTGGCGGATGAGTGCCGGGAGCCGCCCGACGAGTGAACCGTTGTCGCGGGGCGAGCGTTCGGGTCGGATACCGCCATGAACACTCGCATCACCTCCCCCGCCGTCCTGTCGCTCGCGTTGATCGGGTGCGGAACGGACGAACCAGAAACAACTCCCGTTGCCGCTGCCGCTTCGGCTCCCGATCCCGCGCCGCCCGCGTTCGATCGAGAGAACTTCACCGCTGGCCTTGCCCTAGTGAAGCTCAATACCGTGCCGCTTCCCCAGAACGATCCCGGCTGGTACGCCGCCGGCGACGGGATCGCGGCGATCAAGACCGTCCTGCGGATCAGCGCGGAGCCGGCCGGACCGCTCAAGGACGTGGCGAGCGTCACCGGCGATGTGCAAACCGACGCGGGAAAACTCAAGACGGTGCAGTTCGACCGCCACGCCGAAGGCGACTTTCGCGGCGAAACCACGGTGGGCGTTCAGAGCCTCGCCGCCGCGTTTGACGAGATGCGGGAGACTTCGGAGGCCGCCCGTAGCGTGAACCTGATGGGGTCGGACGAGGACCGTAAGAAATACTCAGCATTGCCGTCCGGCACTTCGCTGGACTGGGCGTTCACGCCGAAGGCGGTCACCCTCGAAGACGGTACGGTCGTCCTCTGGCCGAACTGACGGCCGGGGAGAGTTTGGGTACGGCGGGCGGATTCTGGTTTGGTGGCCGGGCCGCACCGCCCGCGGATTGCCGTCGCTACCGGCGACGGTTTCGGGTCGGGTGACGGCGTCCCCGTCTCCCCGCCCGCCCGCCGATGGCCAGTCTCACCGAACTGTTCGCCGAATTGACGGCCGCGGTGCGGGACGACGCCGCGGAGAGCCGCGAGGGGCGGGAACGGCTTGAGCGGGTGTTGCGGGAGATTGAACAGCCCGCCGCTCCGGTCCCGGCCGCGATGCTGGGGACGTTCGGGTCGAACAGTCCGTTCGCTCAACTTCAGACGCAGACGCGGGAATTGTCCCGGGTTGAGCGGGAGTACGTCGAACAGATCCGCAGGAGCACTGAACAGCTACGGCGAGAGAACGGTTTTATTCGGGGAGGCGTCGGGGGCGGTCGCGGCGCAGGTCAGTTCGGCGGCGGCGGAGCCGTTCAATTGGCCTACGGCTTAGAGGACCTGGTCGCAGTCCTGAGCAACGGGGGCTCCGCGGGCCAAGCCCTGCGCGCTGCATCCAACAATCTCTCCTTCGTCTTAGGATCATTGGGCGGCGCGGCGGGCGCGTTCGGCATTCTGGGGGCGTCGCTCGGCTCAGTCGTTATCCCCATGCTTTTTGAGAGCGAGGAGAGCGCCGAGAAGGCCGCCAAGTCGCTCGAACGGCTCAAGGAGCAGATGTCGGAGTTCGCCGACATCGTCGGCCGGCAGTCGGACGCGATCACCGCCCGGGAGCGGACCGCCCGGATCGCCAGCGGGGACCTGTCGGACCTGACGGCGCCGTCCCGGGCCGGGCTGTCCGACCGTGAGCGGACGGAACTGCAAAACGAGCGGGTCCTCGAAGCGACCCGGGAAGCCGCCGAACAGCGGGCGCAGGCTCAGGAAGAGATCGCCAACGCGAAGCGGGAAGCGGAGCAACTCTCGAAGCAGTACCTACAGGCGCGGGACAACGCCGCCCGGGAGGCGGAGGTCAACAACCGCCGGGACTACTTCGGGATCAACCGGGCGAACCTCGCCGCCGGTCTCGGCATGGACACGTCGTCCTACGACGCCCGGAACCGAGCGGCCGGGAGCGAGGCGTTCGACGCCGAGGCCGGCGCTGAACTGCGCCAGCGGGTCAATAAGGCATCCCAGCGGGAACTGGACGCCAAGCAGAAACTCACCGAAGCCGAGGAGGCGCTGGCGAAGCTGACCGAACAGGAATGGCAGATCCGCCGCAAACTGGCGGAAGACTTCGCCGGGGCGGAGAACTTGCGGCGACAACGCGAGAACCCCCAGCGGTTCGGCCAGCCGTTCGCTGAAATCGACCAGCGTCTCACCGACCAGATCAAGCGGGCGGAGGACGAACTCGCCGGAATGCCGGACGTGCTCGCCCGCTGGAAGAAGGCGTACGAGGACGACGCGGAGTTCGCCCGCCAGCGCGTCCGCGACGATCTCCGCGGCACGATCGATCCGAACTTCGCCGCGGATCGAGCCCGCCGGGAGCAGACCGCACAACTGGAAAGCATCCTCGGGCCGGAAGCCGTGGCCCTGCGCGACTTCCGCGCCCGCATGGGGGCCACGTCCGACATCGGGCAGGGGTCGGCGTTCCGGTTGTCGGACCGGCTCGCCGAGATCGACCGTCTCGGGTTCTCCGGCGAGGACCGGCAGGCGGAGATCGACGCCGCGAACCGCGACTTCCGCCGTTCGATCGCGGGCATGATCCCCGGCCGGCAGGGCGCGACGCTGGGCGTCAACGTCGAACAGGGCAGCGTGGCCGCCGCGGCGCTCGTCAACCGGATCGAGTCCGCGAACCAGAACCGCAAGACCCGGTTGGAAAGCATCAACGAGAAAATGCTGGCCGAGATGAAGGAGTTCAATAAGAGGCGGGAGGACGCCGGCTTGCCTGTCTACGACTTCAGCGGGGCGGAGGCTTAGATGGCGTGCCAAGTGCGATGGGACCCCAGCGGCGAGGGCGGCGACGCCAACCCGTGGGAGCGGTACAACCGCCGGATCGTCATCTGCTTCGACAAGGACGACCCCAAGTACACGGTCCATCAGGCCACGGCGCTGGCGCGGGCGAATCCCGGCCCCGGCGTGCTGGACTACCTGCCGGTCTACGGCCAGGCGGACCCGCTCAATCCGGTGGCCACGGTGCGGAACATCCGCCCGTCGGTGAACGCGACCGGCGAGGTGTGGCGGGTCGAAGTCACCTATTCCAACGAACCGGAGGATGAGCGGGAGAAGGAGCGGCGGGCCAATCCGCACTGGAACCCGCTGGACGAAGAACCCAAGGTCGTCACGATCACCTCCGAGGAGATGGTCCCGTGGGAGGAGGACGAGGAGGGGAACCCGCCGATCAACTCGGCGAGCGACAAGATCAACCCGCCCCCCACCAAGATCGTCACTCGGTACGCCTATCAGGTGACGCAGAACTACGCCGAACTGCCTGCCAACTACTACCCCGCCGAGGACGAAAGCGAGATCAACAGCGGGGCGGTTCAGCTCTACAGCATCGACAAGACGTTCGGCGCCGGAGAACTGCGGTACGCCCCCGGCAACGTCTCGGACTGGAAGACGCACGACCTGCTGGACGTGACCGACGCGAAAATCACGGTCCGCTACAAAACCGCGACCGTGACCTACCATTGGCGGCCGAAGACGTGGGACCAGCGCATCCTCAACGCGGGCGTGAACCAGCTCGTCAACGGCGAGAAGGAGGGGATCACGGTCCCGGCCGACGACGGCACGCCGATGGCCGTGGGCGACCCGCAGTTCCTAGACGCAAACGGCGCGTGGATTCCGAACGGCACGGCGGCGGACGCGACCTATAAGACGTTCAAGCCGTACCCGCGGGTCTCGTTCGCCGGCCGCCCGGGGGTGGTCTGATGGCGTCCGTCGGAGCGAAAGCGGAGCCGTCCCAGTGGTCCGAAGTGTTCGGCCGCCCGGCGAGGGAGTCGGTGACGACCCGGGACGGGGTGATCGAGCGTCGGTCCCGACCGAACCGGACGTTGGGCGTCAACACCTTCCTCGGCCGCGCCGCGGCGGACATCCCGACCGGCCAGACGGCTTCTCTCGACTTGGTCGACGGCGATCTGACGGAGACCGGACGATCCCTCAACGCCAGCAACCTGCACCGGCAGTTCGCTATCGAGGCCGGCACGCTCTGCGCGGGGTTCCGGGTCGCGGGGATCAATCTGATCGTCTGGACGGACGTGTGCCCGACGGATGTGGGGCCGGCGGAGTGCGAGTGCGAGAACCAGAGCAACGGCCTCACGATCAAGTACGACTGCGACGACCCGCTGCCGGAGGTCTGCGGCGGCGACCCGGACCCGGACACCGCGGTCTGCTACGACGCGGACTTCGTCGGGCACACCTATCTGGTCGCGGACGGCCCGCCGGACGACTGCGAGGACATCCTCACCTGCACGGGCTCGGGCGGCCAGACGATCGCGTACCGGGAGAGCGACGGGCTGCCGGAGGATTGCGGCGGGCAGCACGACCCGGACGACTGCCTCTGCGTCGGCGGGCAGACGCTTTATCAGTACCGGTGCGACACGGTCCCGCCGGACCCGTGCGGAGACGAGTACGCATGATCGCCACGGCCTGCTGCTGCCACGCGGAGGGGCCGACGTGCGAGCCGCCCGCGTTCCCCGAGAACTTTTCCGCCGGCCTCAGTTGGGGCGTCTCGCTCCCGTCGGGGACCGAGTGGGCGTACCCCTATGTGTGCTCGCCCAAATGGTTCTGGACGGCCCCTGACCCGAGCCTCGCCTATTCGGGCGTTCGGTTGCCGGGGCTGTACCCCGCGAAGGCGCGGGCGTACGGCGCCGATGGGTGGACGGTCCTCGACCGGGTCGCGGACTGGCCCGTCTCGAAACTCGCCGGGTCGGCCGAGGGGACCTACGATCCCGCCCAGACGGACGAGCGGGACGCCTACGGGAGCGTCGTCGCCGCCTACCGGATGCGACTGATCCTCACGCCCTGCGTGCGGTACGATCACCTGCCCGAACCGACGACGGCGGTCGAGTTGCGGGTGGAGTGGGCGGCGTTCTCGCCGGAATCGGAGGCGGGGCAGTGTTATGACGAGTGGAACCCGGACACGCTCGAATGCGAGGCGAGCGACGGGTACGCGCTCTCCGACGGCGTGACGTACTGCCGGGACCACCCGGTCGATCCGCTTCAGGGGGCGGGGCTCCCGGGGGAGTGCGATCCGCCCTACGACGGCGAGAGCGTCCAGAACTCCAAGCGGGCACCGAGCCCCTACCTGTCGGCCTGTTGCACCGGCTTCTCCGCGTCCGGCTCCGACTGCCGGGGGACGTTGCCGCGGACGTTCGTCTACCGGAACCCGTGGCCGATCGACGAACTGGCGACGAGCCGGGGCTACGAGGGGACCGGGTTCACGGGCGCCCCGGCGGCGTTGACCGTGAAGGGCGGACCGTTCCGGCACCGGTCCTATCCGGACGACGGCCCCTATTCGGAAATCCAGCCGGTGACCGGGTTTGACGAAGGCACGGTGAACCTGACGTGACGCATTGGCGAAACACCCCCGTCCTGTTGCTGGACGGACCCGACGACTGGGCGTCCGCGGCGCTGGCCGAGACCTCCGGGCACTGGCTGGCCCACGACCCCGACAAGGCGGCCCGCGTCGCCTCCCTGCCGCCGGGACCGAAGCGGGAGGCGATGGCCCGGCAGTGGGGGTTCGCGGCCCGCAGGGCGGCCCACGCGGCCGGGCGGGGCGTGCTGGCCGCCGGGCCGGGCGTCGCGGCGCTGGCGTCCGGCCCCGGGGTGCGGGTGGTGCGGCCCGGGGAGCGGGTCGCGGTGGAGGTCCGGCGGTCGGAGGCGGTCTCCCGGCAGGTGGGCGCCCTGGTAGACCGCACCAGACCGAACGTCACGCCGAAGTCCGCGGAGGGCTGGCGGATGCTGCACGAATACGCTCTGCGGTACGACGGGGACGCGGAAGCCGCGGGGGCGTGGCTGGACCGGTTCGCGGCCGGACTGGGGTGCGACGACTGCCGGGGGCACTGGCGGAAACTGACGGCGGAGAACCCGCCTGACCTGACGGACGCGGAGACGTTCTTCGCTAGCTCGGTCGCGTGGCACAACGCGGTCAACCGCCGCATCGGCAAGCCCGAGGTCACGGTCGCGGAAGCCCGGGAGCGGTGGCGGGAGCCCGTCCGCCGGGTGGAGCACG
>NZ_JBINJD010000157.1:0-11700 GCF_043951915.1 Alienimonas sp. DA493
AGGCGATCGGCACGGCGGCGACTCGGCGGAACGGGACGCCGCAGAGCCTACGCAGCCGGTAACCGCCGCGCTAGAGATAACCGCCGGACGCACTAACGGCGACGGCGAACCCGGAGAGACGTCAGAGCGTCGCCAGCACCTCTTTGGCAGCGGCGACGGTGGCGTCGATCAATTCTTCGGTGTGGGCGGCGGAGACGAACATCGCCTCGTACTGGCTGCACGGCAGGTAGACGCCACGGTCGAGCATGCCGTGGAAGTACTTGGCGAAGCGTTCCACGTCGCTCTTCTGGGCGTCCATCAGGTTCTCCACCGGCCCCTCCGTGAAGAACAGGGTGAGCATCGATCCGACCCGCTGCACGCAGGCCTCCACGCCGGAGTTCTCGATCGCGTCCGTCAGCCCGGCTTCGAGCCGGGCGGCGAGATTCTCCAGTCGTTCGTAGACGTCTCCGTCCCGCAACGCTTTCAGCGTGGCGATCCCGCAGGCCATCGCGACCGGGTTCCCGCTCAGCGTGCCGGCCTGGTAGACGCTGCCGACCGGGGAGACGTGCTGCATCACCTCCGCCGACCCGCCGTAGGCGCCGACCGGCATGCCGCCGCCGATCACCTTGCCCAGCATCGTCAGATCCGGCGTCACGCCGAACCGGGCCTGGGCCCCGCCGTAGGCGACCCGGAAGCCGCACATCACTTCGTCGAAGGCCAGCAGGGCGCCGTGCTTTGCGGTCAGGTCGCGGAGAGCGGTCAAAAACTCCTCGGTGGGCGTGACGACGCCCATGTTCCCGCAGACCGGTTCGAGGAAGACGCCGGCGATGCCGTCCGGATACTTCTTGAAGGCGGTTTCGAGCTGCTCCGGATTGTTGTAGTCGAGGACGATCGTGTCCTGCGTGCAGCCGGCGGGCACGCCGGGGCTGGAGGGGTGGCCGAGCGTCAGGGCGCCGCTGCCGGCGGAGACCAGCAGGGAATCGACGTGCCCGTGGTAGTTCCCGGCGAACTTCACCACCTTGTCCCGGCCGGTGGCGCCGCGGGCCAACCGGACGGCGCTCATGCCGGCCTCGGTGCCGCTGTTGGTCATGCGGACCTGTCCGACGGAGGGCACGGCCTCCACGACGAGTTCCGCCAGTTCGGTTTCGGCCGGGGTGGGGGCGCCGAAGGAGGTGCTGCGGGTGAGGGCGTCGGCGATCGCCTCCATGACGGCCGGGTGACGGTGGCCGAGGATGTGCGGCCCCCAGCTGCCGACGAAGTCGACGTAGCGGTTACCGTCGACATCCGTCAGCCACGGCCCCTCGCCGCTGGCCATGTGCACCGGCGTCCCGCCGACCGCCCCGAAGGCCCGGGCCGGGCTGTTCACCCCGCCGGGGATGACCTTCTGGGCGCGAGCGAAGGCGGCGTCGGACTGCGGGCGGGAAGACGTGTCGGCGAGCATGGAGTTAGCGAAGCTTCAAGGACCAAGAATTCAAGAACCAAAGCGGCGTCCGCCGCCGATTGCCAGCCGTTCAGGGCGTTTGGTTCTTGGATTCTTGCGTCTTGGAATTTCCGCTCCCGCGGCTCTGCCGGAACAGCCAAGCCACCAGCCCGTCCGGGGTGCCGTAGGCGGGGGTCCAGCTGTCGTGGCCGACGCCGGGGTATTCGACGTAAATCGGAGAGCCGCCCGCGGCGACCACCGCGGCGACCATCTCCCGGCTGCGTTCGACCGGCACCGCGTTGTCCTCGTCGCCGTGGGCGACCCACAGCGGGAGGTCCTTCAACTGGGCCGCCTTCTCCGTGTTGCCGGCGCCGCAGATAGGGGCCGCGGCGGTCCAGAAGTCCGGCTCGCGGGTCGTCCAGTCCCAGGTGCCGTAGCCGCCCATCGACAGGCCGGTGAGGTACAGCCGGTCCCGGTCGATCGGAAACTCCTCCAGCGAGTCGTGCACCAGCTCCCGCACGGCGGCCAGCGGGTCGGTCATTTCGCCGGAGTCCTCGCCGGTCCGCCAGTCGAGGCTGCCCCAACGCTCCTCGCTGGGGCACTGCGGGGCGAGGATGAAGCAGGGGAACCGTTCCCGGTACTCTTCGGACAGCATTGCCGGGAAGAAGTGCTTCGCCAGCACGGCCGGGTCCGAGCCGCGCTCGCCGGCGCCGTGCAGGAACACGACCAGCGGGTATTTCTCGCCCTCTTTCACCTCCTTCGGGCGAACCAGCAGGTGCTTGTACTCGGTTCCGTCGGCCCCCTGGTGGGAACGCACCTCGATCGCCTCCGGCAGGTCGGCCCCCGCTTGGAGGGCGGACGGGGCGTTGGCGGGGAGAACGGACATCAGCAGAGCGGCGGCAAGCATCGGGAGCGTCGAGCGGGGTTCGGGCGAACCGACGCATCTTGACCCTTCGAACGCGACGGAACTAGCGTCGCCGCGTGTCTTCCGCCCGCCTGACGTCACGAGTCGTCGCCGCCCTGGGGGCCTGCGCCGGCCTCTGCGCGGCCGTCTCCGCCTTCGCCCAAACCCCCGCCGGCCCGGAGCGCCCCCGGGTGCTCGTGCTGACCGGCGGGGAGGTCTACGGCGGGCTCGTCACCGAGTACAGCTTCGGGGTGAAGGTCCGCAGCGCGAACGGCTCCATCGTGCTGCCGTCCGACCGCATCCAGGTGAACGCGGCGAGCCTCGACGAGGCGTACCTGCAACTGCGGAGCGACGTGGACGACGACGACGCCGCCGGTCACGCGCAGCTCGCGCGCTGGTGCCTCTCCAACCGCCTGCCGTACCGCAGCCGGGAGGAGTTGCTCACGGCGTTGCAACTGGAACCGGACCGTGACGACTGGGCCCGCACGCTGCGGCGGGTGGAAACAATGATCGCCGCCGCCGGCGGGGCCGTCCCCGCGTCGACCGGCGGGAAGTCCGGCGTCGTGCCGGCCTCCCACGAGACGAACTCTCCCGGCGCCGCCCCGGCCACGGCGACGGCCGTGGGCCTTTCCCCCGAAACCCTGCGGGCCTTCACCGGGCAGGTCGAACGCGTCCTGCTGACCCGCTGCGGGAACGCCGGCTGCCACGGGGGCACGGACGCCGGGGCCTTTCAACTCACGAACCCGTCGCGGTCGGCGATCACCACGCGGCAGAACCTCGCGGCGTCGCTGGCGTGGGTCGGCGACGGCGGGAACCTCAGTTCGCCGTTGCTGACGGCCTGCGTGGACCGCCCGGACCGTCGCGGCCGCACGCCGTTTCTGGTGCAGGGCGGGCCGGCCTCGCGGGCGCTGCTGGCGGCGTGGGTGGCCCGGGTCGCCGCGGAGCGGCCGGACCTCGCCGCCCGCCACGCCGCCCCGTCGCCCAGCGGGCAAAACCGGCACGTTCCGGAAAGTTTGCCCGATTCCGGTGAAGCGGCTCCGGCGTCACGACCGATCCGACCCGACACGTTCGACCCTGCGGAGTTCAACCGAACCTTCGCCGCCCCGGCCGCCCCCCGTTCGGCCGCGACGCCCCCGTCCGCCCCGCCCGCGGCCGCGGCGCCTCCCCCGATTCCCCCTTCCGCGGACCTGCCGGAATGATCTCCGCGACTCCCCCCGCCGCTTCGCCCGGCCCGTACCCGGCCCGGCGCCTGCCGTTCCGTCGCACCGTCCTGGCGGCGACGTTGGCGGGCTGCTGCGCCACGGTCGGCTGTCAGGGAAGCGGCGGCCCGTTGGCCCTGCTGAAGCGGGGCGGGGCGACGCCGGAGGCCCGGGTGGTCGACGACCCGTTCAACGCCGCGGAGGCCGCCCTGGCCTCCGCCGCCCCCTCCGGGGCCGGCGACGAGGGCCGGGTGAGCCTCGGCGGCGGAGCCGTTCGCACCGCCGCGCTGGACGGCGCCCGCACCGCGGCCCGCCCGGCGGGCGGCGTGACCCGCGTCGATCCCTCGACGCCCCCGCGGACCGCCCCGGGGCGCTGGAAGGCCGGCGAGGGCAGCGACTCCGAGGTCGGCGCCGCCAAGGTCACGCTGACCGGCGGGGCCTTCGCCGCCTCGGACGCCCCCGCCCCCGCCGCCCGGGTGACGCCCGCCGCCGCCCAGCGGCCCGCCGCCCGTTCTAAAACTGCCGCGACCGCTCCCGCCGCCGCCCCGACGGCCGCCCCGAAAACCGCCGCCGCGGCCCCGCCGCAGGAGGACGTCGACTGGGGCGCCGAGATGGCCGCGTTTGCGGAGCAGGCCGCCGAGACGCCGGAAGAGTCGCCCAAGAGCCCTGCGGAGTCCGCGACTCCCGCCGATGCCCCCGCGACTCCCGATCCGACCGTTCCGAAAGAGTCGGAGAGCGTGACGAAGCCGGCGGCGACCGTGACCGAGAACCTCAGCGACCCGGTCGACCGGGAATCGCTCTCCCACGCCCCGCTGTGGAACGCCGCCGCAGACGAGCCGGCGACGGAACCGGGGGCGCCCGCCGCCGCGGCGCCCGCCCCGAAAGCGGCCGCCGCCGCGGCGCCGGCCAGCCAGAAGACCGAGGACGACGGTTGGCGCTCCCGGTCCGAGAAGGAATCGAAGGCTGAACCGGCGACCGAGATCGACCCGTTCGCCGGTCTGTGACCCGGTTCGTCAGGCGGGGACGGTCGGCTCCCCCGCCGCCCCGAGGTCGAGCCGCCGGACGTTCGGCAGGCGGTCGGTGACGGCGCCGGCGAGATCGCACCAGGCGCCGCAGCGGTCCAGCACCCCGGCGTCCGCGGTCACGGCGACGAACCCGGACGCTCCGTCGTCACGTTCTTCCAGCCGGGCGCCGGGACGCAGCAGGGCGTCGGGGTCCGGCACGCAGGCGGCGGTCCAGCGGCGGGCGCCGGCGACCTTGCGGATCATCGCCGCCAGCCGGCCGCTGTTGGAGACCGGCCGGTCCAGCAGCCAGTGCGCCGCGGCGGGGGCGAGTTCGTCCAGCAGTTCGCGGACGGCCTCCAGCGCCGGCCCCGTCTCCGCGACGCGGCGGTAGTTGCCGTGCATCGAGGCCATATCGCGGGTGACCCCGTCGCGGCCCCGCAGCAGCACGCCCCCGCCCAGCGCCGCCTCGACGGTGGTGACGAGGTTGAACCCGTCGATCCGCAGCGTCTTCCCCGCCAATTCGTGCGGGGCGACCCGACGGGCGGCCCGGTCGGCGAGGGCGTCGTCCGGGCAGGCGGAGCGGAGGACGGCGGTGCGTTGCCGGTCCGTCAGGTCGAAGCGGTCCCCGACCAGCTTCAGCGCCGAGGGGTTCACGTACCCCCGGCTCAGCAGCCAGGAGAGGTGAGCCGTGGCGGTTTGCAGGGCGGGGAGGCGGTCTGCGGCGAAGTGTTCCGCGTCGCGGGGGTGCGGGCCGCGGTGGGTGCGGGTGTCCGGCACGGGCGACGAGGGGGCGGGTCTGCGAAAAAGGAGCTTCAGCGCCGGGTTCAGGACCCCGGGCTCGCGTTGGCGCCGGGGTGGGGGAAGTGGCGCTGGACGACGTCGCGGACGCGTTCGAGGTGGTAGTCCATCTCCGCGGCCAGCCGCTCCCGGGCCGGGCGGCCGTCGGGGCCGCGGGTGTAGCCGAGGCGCCGGGCGAGGAAGGCGAACTCCTCCGTGCCGGCCGGCGGGACGGTGAGGTCCTTCGCGTTCCCCCGCACCACCCGCAGGGCGTTAATGAGTCCTCGGAGGAAGCCGTAGGCGTCCCGCAGGGCGTCGTGATCCGGCGTCGGCAGATGCCCGCCGACGTGCAGGGCCGTCAGGGCGGCCAGCGTGCCGGGCGTCCGCAATTCCGGGTCGGCCCCGCCGTGCTCCCACTGGAGGATCTGGACGAGGTATTCGACGTCCACCAGCCCGCCGGGCGAAAGCTTCGCGTTGACCGTGCCCGGGGTGACGAGCTGGCGAAGCTGCTTCTCCCGCATCGCCAACACCGCGGCGCGGTCGGCGGGGCGGCCGCCGAAGATGAGTTCGTCGCGGAGGGCCAGGATCTCCTTTCCGAACGCCGCGTCCCCGGCGATCGGCCGAAGTTTAATGAGGGCCTGCCGTTCGTACGGCCACGCGGCGCCGCCGGGACCGAAATAATCGGCGAAGGTGTCCTTCCGCACCGCGGCGCTGCCGGCCTGGCCGTAGGGCCGCAGGCGGAAGTCGAGTTCGAAGATGCCCTCCCGCTTGGCTTCGACGGAGTCCTTCAGACGTTTGACGAGTTTATTATAGAACTCGGCGACGCCGATGCCGCCGCGGGCCCCGCCGGTCGTGTCGCCGCCCTCGGCGTAGACCACGAGTAATTCCACGTCGCTGGCGAAGCCCAGTTCCCGCCCGCCGCATTTGCCCAGGGCGCAGACCGCGACGGGAACGGGCTGCCCCTCGGCGTTGCGGGGTTCGCCGTAGTCGGCGATCAGCGATTGCAGGCTCAGCCGCGTCGCCGCGGAGAGGGTGACCTCGGCGATGTCGGTCAGCTCCTCCGCGAACGCGCTGAAGCCCGCCACCCCGCCGGACTTGGTTTTTCCGAGGATGTGCCGCATGTCCGTGCGGAACATCGCCCGGTCTTTAAAGCGGTTCAACGCCCGCCGGGCGGCCTGCCGGGGGCTTTCGCCATCGGCGGGCGGGGCGGCGAGTTCGGCGTTCAATTCCTCTTCTAATTCCTCCCGGGTGCGGCGCCGGTCCAGCGTCTCCGGCGAGGCGACGATCGGGAACAGGTTCTCGTGTTGCAGGCGGAGGAAATCGTGCCAGAGAAAATCGCTGACCCCCAGCACCCCGGCGACGGCCGTCAGCACTTCGCTGCGCCCCAGCCGGGAGGCCTCCTCCACCCAGTCGTCCCGGCGGAACAGGCTTTCGAGCAGTTCGCTGAAGTTCGTCAGCGCCCGCCGCGGGTCCGGGCTGTAGGGCAGCAGGTGGGTGAACTGGCCGACCAGCGCCGTGGCCGCCTTGAGTTCGGCGAGACGGCGGTCGTCGGTGATTTTGAGCCCGCGACGGTCCGTGAGGTGCAGCACGTCCGCGGCCTCGCCGCCGCGGGTGCGGACGGCGATCCGCCGCAGGTCGATCCCGAACAGGGCCAGGGCGTTCGTCAAACCGTACAGCAGGCCGGGCTGGTCGGCGGCCCGCACCCGCAGCACGGTGCAGTCCTCGGCGGCGTTGTTGTCCAGGTCCAGCGTCATCGGCGGGGGCGGCGCCGGCAGGTTCGTCGCGGAGCCTTCGGAGGTCGCCGGCCGCACCGCGGTCGCCACCAGCGCCGCCAGATCCGCCCGGGCGCTGCGGGCCTCCCCGCGGCGGGTGGCCCGCAGCAGGTCGCCCAGTTCGGCGTTGAACTCCTCCCAGGGCGGCGGACCGTCCGCCCCCTCGGCCCGATAGAGAGTGAAGGTCATGATGACGCCGCGGCCCTCCGAGGTGCCGAGCGTCGATTCGCAGAACACGTCCGCGGCGCCGATGTCCCAGCCCCGGGCGAACAGCAGGCCGCACACCGCCGCGAAGTCTCCGCGCTGGTCGAAACAGGCCACCGTCAGCGCCACGCCGGTCGCCCGCCGTTCTTCGGAGAGCGACGGCTCCGCGGCCTCCTCGGGCAGCGGCTCCGCTTTGAGGGCGACGGGACGATCCGGCGTCAGCCCGCCCAGCAACGCCGCGTGCCGAGCGATCTGCTCGGCGGCGAACGTGGTTTTATAACTCGGCGGCATCCGGTCCGCGTGCGGGGCCGCCGGGCCGGCGGCGGGGGAGGCGGAGCCGCCCTCGGCCCCGTCGATCACGTATTTCTTGAACACCGCCCGCACGGCCCGGCAGTGTTCCTCGTAGTGGGCGACGAAGGAGGCGGCGTCCGGGAAATCCAGCCGCCGGGCGAGGTGCCGTAATTCCCGCTCCCCCTCCGGCAGGGCGTGCACCTGCCGGTGGTGCCGCAACTGCAGGGCGTGCTCCACCGTCCGCAGGAAGTGATAGCCGGCGGTGAGGCGGCGATATTCGTCGGCCCACAACAGCCCGTGATCGGCCAGTCGAGCGAGCCCGTTCAGGGTCCCCCGGGCCCGCACGCCGGGCTGCTCCCGGCCGTGCACCAGTTGGAGACACTGCACGGTGAACTCGATGTCCCGGATGCTGCCGGCGCCGCTTTTGACTTCGCCCCAGGTACGGCCGGAAGTTTTCAATCCGTCTTCAATGCGCTTCTTGCTGGCCCGGACGCTTTCCCGCACCTCCTCCGCCGGGGAGCCGTAGATCAGCGGCTCCGCCGCCTTTAAGAAATCGTGACCGAGCGCCAGGTTCCCCGCGATGGGGCGCGCTTTCACGAGGGCCTGGCGTTCCCAGGCCCGGCCGTGCTTGCGGAGGTAATTGAGGTGGGACTCCGGCGTGTTGACCAGCGGCCCGCTGCTGCCCCACGGCCGCAGCCGCATGTCGACCCGATAGAGGAAGCCCTCGCCCGTCGCCTGCGAGAGGGCTTTGATGAGCCGTTGGCCGAGCGTCCAATACTGCGTGGCGTCGCCCTCGGCGAGGAAGGCGAGGTCGATGTCGCTGGAGTAGTTTAATTCCTCCCCGCCGAGTTTGCCGAAGGCCAGCACGCAAAAGCGGTCGGCGTCGACGCCCAGTTCGCCGGCGATCAGGTTCAACCCGGCCTGGGTGAAGCCGTCCGCCAGCAGGGAGAGCTGGGCGGTGACGCTGCGGAGGTCGAGCAGCCCGAACGTGTCGCAGGCGCCGATGCGGAGCAGTTCCCAGTGCTGATAGCTGCGGAGGCCGTCCAGCCGGGCGGCGGGCGACGGCTGCCCGTCCGCCATCGACAGGGCCTCGGTGAGGAAGTCCTCCCGCGACTTGAACGCCGGCAGGCGGCGGTGCTCCGTGAGGCGGCGGAGGTAGTCCGGGTTCCGGATGAGGATGTCGGTGAGGTACTGGCTGCCGACGAACAGCCGCACGAGGATCTCCACCGCCCGGGGGTGGGCGGCGAGGTAGTCGAACAGGGCGTGCGGCGGCTTGTCCCGGCGGTCGGCGGCGGCCCGGACGAACCGCTCGAAGTTCACCAGGCTGGCGTCCGGCGCCGGGGCGCCGGCGAGAGCGGCCAGCAGCGGGGGGAGCACCTTCTCTTTCACCCCGGGGGCGAGGTCGCCGGCGGCGGCGAGGGTCGCGTCGAGTCGGCGGCGGGCGGCGGGCGGGTCGTCGAACGGGACCTCGTCCAGCGGATCGACCGGGGGCGCGTCCGGGACCGCGTCCGGGGGCGGTTCGCCGGAGACGGACCGGGCGAACTCCGCGTCCGGGGCGGGGGGCGGATCGGCGGGGGAGGGGGACGCGGGCATGTCGCACTGGATTCGGGCCCGGCGAGTGTAACGAGCCAACGCCGTTCGCTCTGCCGGCGTACGGAGGAACGCCGCCCCACGGCGGCCGTCGCCGGCCGACGGCGGGAACTGGGGTTCGCCAACCTCTTGGGTTCCCGCAGCGTCCCGTGACCGTTGTTCCCGCCCTGACCGGCCCGGTAGGATGACCGGGTTCCGTAATTCCTCTCAGCCCTGAGAAAGACCTCGCCATGGCGACGCGTTCTAACCGCCGCGACTTCCTGACCACGACCGCCGGCGCCGCCAGCGCCAGCGCCGTGTGGCACGCCGTCGGCCCGTCCCCCGCCTGGGCTCGTCAGGCGACCGCCGACAGCCCGATGCAGCGGATCAACTTCGCCAGCATCGGCGTGGACGGTAAGGGCTCCAGCGACTCCAAAGACGCTGCCGACAAAGCCCAGACTGTCGCCCTGTGCGACGTGGACGACCGCAAACTCCGCAAGAGCAAGGCCCGGCTCAGCGAGCTGGCCCCGGACGCCAAGACCTACGCCGACTTCCGCGAAATGTTCGCGGAGATGGGCGACAAGATCGACGCCGTCACCGTGTCCACCCCGGACCACACCCACGCCCCCGCCTCCGTGATGGCGATGGCGCTGGGCAAGCACTGCTTCACCCAGAAGCCCCTCACCTGGAGCATGCGGGAAGCCCGCGTCCTGCGGGAGCTGGCCGCCGAGAAGGGCGTCTGCACCCAGATGGGCAACCAGGGCACCGCGACCGACGGCCTTCGCGAAGGCGTCGAGGTGATCCGCAGCGGGGCGCTGGGCGAGATCAAAGAGGTCCACGTTTGGACCAACCGCCCGGTGTGGGCCCAGGGCAACGGCCTGCCCAAGACCGAGGACGGCAAGGTGAAGACCGACAAGGTCCCGCCGTACCTCTCCTGGGACCTGTGGCTCGGCCCGGCGCCGTTCCGCCCGTTCACGGAGAACATCTACCACCCGTTCCAGTGGCGCGGCTGGCTGGACTTCGGCACCGGCGCCCTGGGCGACATGGCCTGCCACACCGCCAACATGGTCGTGATGGCCCTGGCCCTGTTCGACGCCGACACCGCCGAGGCCGAGCACAGCGGCATCGTCGAGGGGCAGTACCCCGGCAACAGCAAGATCACCTTCCAGTTCGCCGAACGCGAGGGCATGGACGGCAACACCGTCCCCTCGATGCCGCTCTACTGGTACGACGGCGGCAACAAGCCGGACGCCAGCCTGTTGATGGGCGAGAAGATGGTGAACAGCGGCTCGCTGGTCGTCGGCACCGAGGGCAGCCTGTACAGCCCCAACGACTACGGCGCCCAGTACACGCTGCTCTCCAAGGACGGGGACAAGTTCAAGGGCTACAAGCCGCCCGAGCGGACCCTGCCCCGCAGCCCGGGTCACTTCCAGGAATTTGTCGACGCGATCAAGGCGGGCAAGCCGGAGATGGCCCTGTCCAACTTCGATTACGCCGCCCGCCTCACCGAGACCATCCTGCTGGGCAACGCCGCCCTGCGGGCCGGTCAGAAGGTGGAATGGGACGCCGAGAAGATGGAGTTCACCAACCTGCCCGCCGAAGCCGGCTCCGGTTTGGTCGGCCGCGACTACCGCGAGGGATACACCATCGATCCGAAGGAAGCCGTCGCCAGCCTCTGAGCGACGTCCGCCGAGTCCTTCGGACCCGGAGCAGTTCGACGCCCCCGCCGGTCTCCGGCGGGGGCGTTTTTTCGTGGGCGGCGGTCTTCGTCGTCCCAATCGCGGCGCCAGGCCGGGATCGGCATAGCTTATGAACGACGCCCGCGCGGGGGCTTTGCGGGGCGGCGGGGCGACTGCGGGGGCGAACGTTCCTCGGCGGCGTTGCGACAGCGAAAGCAGGACAAGTTCACGAATCTGCCGCGACCGCGTTCGGCGGCCGCAATCGGAACCGAGTCGGAGCCTCGCTCCGGTGGCGCGGGTCATTCCGCCGGCACGCCCGAATCAAAGTTTGACCGGCCTTCTGACGGCACTTAGCTTCAAGACGTTCGGTCGTTCGTTCGCGAAGGACCGGGCCGCCCGCCGCTCGCCAGCCGCTTCCCATCCCATGAGGGGGTTCGAAGCCGGGCGGCGGAGATCGCAGCCGGGCCGACTGGCGGTCGTTTTTCATCAACCACCCCACTGGAACGCCGTCACGGAAGCCGGTTCCCAGCAGCGCCGGATTCCATGCTCCACGTTTCCCGCAACACGCGTCGTTCGACTGCCGCCGGCGCTCCGCCCGTGCGTGCCGCGGTCGCAGCGGTCGCCGTCGTGGGCGGCCTGTTGTTCGCCCCGGCCGCCGCGCCGGTCGCGCCGGCCGGGCCGGCCGGGGGCGGTTCGCCCGGTTCGTTCGCCGACGCCGCCGCCCTGGCCGACGCGGTCGCCGACGGCCGCAACCTGGAGCGGGCCCGCAAGTGGGCCGAGGCGATCCGCCACTACGACGCCGCTCTGGACCGCTTCGCCCCCGATCGCGACGCCCCCGCCGCCGAGCCGCTCCCCGAGCCGATCCGGGCCCTGACCTACGGCCTGCGGCGGAGCAAGATCCA
>NZ_JBINJD010000158.1:0-11651 GCF_043951915.1 Alienimonas sp. DA493
GGGGGCGGGGCGAGACCATAGCCCCGCCGCCCGCCGCCGTCCGGGCAGAAAATCTCAGCCGGCGGTGAGCCAGCGGCGGGCGGCGGCCCGCTGGGCGGCGTCGAAGCAGCGGACCTCCCCGCCGATCAGCGGTTCGAGAATCGCCGCCCGCCGCCGCAGCGTGATCGGCTCCCCGACCAGCGCCAGCCGGCCGATCTGCTGTCCGTAGCGGGCGGCGAACCGGGCGAACCGCTGCTGACTCGCGGCGTCGAACGCGGCCGCCCCGCGGACCTCCTGCAACACGTGGGCGCCGCCGCGGCGGGTCAGGGCGTCCTGCACCCGGCCGGCGGTCCACTCGGCGTGGCAGCGTTCGTCCTCCGGCGTGCGGCCGGCGGGCTGATCGTCCACGAGAATCTCCAGCAGCGCCGGCCCGGAGGGCAGGGCGGGGACTTCGAGAAACGCAATCATTTGCGCATCCGTGCGGGGGAGGGCGACCGGCGAAGAACCGCGGCCGGTCGGCCGGACGCGCCCCCGAGGGGAGCCGTCCAACGCCCGACGGTCTACCAAACCGCGCGACCCGGAGGGAAGGGCCGGGCAAACGGACCGGTCCTCAGGCCGCGTCCCGGGCGGCGTCCAGCAGTTCGATCCACGGCCGCACGTAACGGCCGCTGTCGTGGTAGGTCCGTCCGCTGCACAGGTTGCCGTCGACCACGCTTGGCTCGTCCACGAACACGCCGCCGCAGACCTCCAGATCGAAGCGGCATTTCGCCACGGTGGCCATCCGCCGCCCCTCCACGCACCCGGCCCGAGCGGGGATCTCCACGCCGTGGCAGACCGACAGGATCGGCTTGTTCGCGGCGAAGAAGGCCCGGGTGAGCCGGATCAGATCCGGGTCGTCGCGGATGTACTCCGGGGCCCGCCCGCCGGAGAAGAACACGCCGAGGTACCGGTCCGGGTCGACCTCCGCGAAGGTCACGTCGGCGTCGATGCGGTAGCCCTCCCACTCCTTGGTGATGGTCCAGCCCTCGCGGACCTCGTGCATCACCATCTGGTAGGTCCGCCGCTCCGGGGCGGCGACGACCGGTTCGTACCCCGCCTCGATCAGCCGGTGGTACGGGTAGAGGGTGTCCATCGTCTCCGAGGCGTCGCCGACGACGATCAGCACGGGCGGGGCGGGCATGACGAGGCGGCGGCGTCGGGGGGGACAGGAATTGGCGGCGGGCTTACCACACTAACCCGAAGCGTCAGCGAGGGCTTACGACTGACGGAGAGGGGGCGCCGGGGTCCCGCGCTGACGCTTCGGGTTGGTGGTGAGCGCGGATTCTAGCCGAGCCGCACGGAGCGGCCGGTGCGGTTCGATTCGTAGATCGCCTGGAACATCGCCACCACGGTGCGGCCCTCGGCCCCCGTGACCGGCGGAGGGGCGCCGTCGCGCACCGCCCGCAGAAAGTCCGCGATGTTCAACTCGTGGTAGTGCGTCGTGCCGTCGACGGCGGCGAACGCGGCGGCGTCGTCCCGCCGGAATCGTTCGAGATCGCCCTGCTCGCCGGGAATCGCCCAGATGTCGTTGAGCGGCGGATCGGCGATGCCGCTGACGCCGGCGACGAAGGAGGCCCCCGTGTCCGTCTGCACCCCCACCGACGCCCCGTTGCTGCCGTGGACGTGCACCTTGGTGTAGAGGCCGGGCTCCTGCGACAGGCTCGTGAGGATCGAACCCAGCCCGCCGCCGCGGAACCGCAGGGCGGCGACGGCGGTGTCCTCCACCTCAACGGACGGGTGGTTCAGGTTCCCCCAGTAGCCGGCGACCTCCTCCGGCTCCCCCAGGAACCACTGGAGCAGATCGAGTTGGTGCGGACTCTGATTGACCAAGACCCCGCCGCCCTCGCCAGTCCACGTCCCGCGCCACGGGTCGCTGCGGTAGTAGGCCGGGGCCCGCCAGGAGTACATCAGGAACAGGCCGAGAACCGGCTTGCCGATTTTGCCGGCGTCGATCGCCTGCCGCATCCGCACGACCGGCTCGTAGTACCGCCGCTGACTGATCACCCCGAGCGTCGCCCCGCCGCGGTCGGCGGCGGCGAGCATCGCGTCGCAGTCGGCCAGCGAAGCGGCGAGCGGCTTCTCGACCAGCACGTGCACCCCGGCCTTCAGCGCCGCGATGGCCGGGGCCGCGTGCAGCGGGTGCGGTGTGGCGATCAGCAGGACCTCCGGGTCCGCGGACCGCAGCAGGTCGTCGATTCGGTCGTGGGCGGTTCCCCCGAACTCCGCAGCGAAGGCGGCGGCTCGGGCGGCGTCGGCGTCGCAGCAGCCGACGAACCGCGACTCCGGCAGCCGGGTCAGGGCGAGGGCGTGCGTCCGCCCGATCTTCCCGCAGCCGACGAGGGCCGTGCGGAGGGGGGCGGACATGACGGAGCGTCGAGAGCGGAACGGGGCGAGCCGGCCGAGGCTAACCGCCCCAGTGTTTCGCCACCATCCGCCGCAGGAAGGCGAGGGATTCGGCCATCTCGCCGAGGCCGTTCATCCCGTCTTCGATGCTGATCCAGCCGGCGTAGCCGACCGCCGCCAGCCGGGTGAACAGGGCGTCGTAATCGTTCAGCCCCTGGCCCGTCACGCCGTGCTTCAGGTCCGGCGAGTACCCCAGCGTGCCGTCCGCCTGCCGCAGGTCCTCCAGCGAGGCCCCCGGCACCAGATAGCGGTCGCTCGCGTGCATGCTGACGACCCGTTCCGCCACCCGTTCCAGCAGGTCGACCGGGTCGTCCCCGGCGACGAGGGCGTTGGACGGGTCGAATTGCACGCCGAAGTACTCTCGCTCCGGCACGCGGTCCAGCAGGTCGAGGAACACGTCGGCCTTCTGGGCGAACTCCGGGTGCCGCCAGAAGCCGTCCTTGTAGTGGTTTTCGAGGCCCAGCGTGACGCCCTCCGCCCGGGCCGTCGGCAGGCAGGCTTCAATGCACTCCGTCACCCAGTCGAGGCCCTGCTCCCGCCCCACCTCCGGCCGCCGCTGCCCGCTGAGGACCCGGCAGACCGGCCGGCCGCCGTCCTCGAAGTCGGCCCCGGCGAGGCGGCGCGTGGCCCGGATCATGCAGCGCTGCCGCTCGACGGCCCGTCGGCGGTCGTCGGGGTCCGGCTGGGTGAAGTCCGGCGAGCAGCAGAGCATCGGCATGAGGAACCCGGCCTCCGCGATCGCGTCCCGCACCCGATCCAGCGAAGCGTCGTCCGGTACCCCGTCCGGCCAGCCGGGCAGAAAGCCCTCGTACATCTCCAACCCGTCGGCGTCGAGCTGCTTCGCCTCCTCGATCCAGTCGAAGACGGTCCTCCCGCCGTCGTTGCTGATCTCCTCCAGATAGCATTTCGGAAAAGCGGAGAGCCGCGGCCGGGCGACGGACATGGGCGAACGATCGAGGGAGGGACGGCTCAGGCGAGGACTTCCTGCACGACATGCCCGTGCACGTCGGTCAGGCGGAAGCGGCGGCCCTGGTAGCGGTAGGTGAGGCGCTCATGGTCGAGGCCGAGCAAATGGAGCAACGTGGCGTGCAGGTCGTGCACGTGCACGCCGCCGTCGGCCACGTTGTAGCTGAAGTCGTCCGTGGCGCCGTGCACGTGCCCCGCCTTCACGCCGCCGCCGGCCAGCCACATCGTGAAGCAGCGGGGGTGGTGGTCCCGACCGAAGCCGTTGGGCGTCAGCTTGCCCTGCGAATAGCAGGTGCGGCCGAACTCCCCGCCCCAGACGACCAGCGTATCGTCCAGCAGGCCCCGCTGTTTGAGGTCCGTCAGCAGGCCGGCGGTCGGCTGATCGGTCTTGCGACAGGAGTTCCGAATCTGCCCCGGCAGGCCGCCGTGGTGGTCCCAGCCGGGTTGGTAGAGCTGAATGAACCGCACCCCCCGCTCCGCCAGTCGCCGGGCCCGCAGGCAGTTGGCGGCGTAGGTGCCGGGGACGTGCACGTCGTCGCCGTAGAGGGCCAGGGTGGCGGCGGTCTCCTGCGAGACGTCCGTGGCCTCGGGGATGGACGTCTGCATGCGGAAAGCCATCTCGTACTGGGCGATGTGCGTCTCCAGCACGGGGTCGGCGGTGCGTTCCAGCCGGAGGCGGTTCAGGTCCTGTACGTGGTCCAGCGCCGCCCGCCGGCCGGCGCGGTCGACGCCCGGTGGGCTGTTCAGATAAAGCACCGCGTCCTCGGAGGGCCGCAGCCGCACGCCGTCGTATTTGCCCGGCAGGAACCCGCTGCCCCACAGCCGGGAGACCAGCGGCTGCCCGCCGCGGTCCTTCGAGACCAGCACGACGAACGCCGGCAGGTCCTCGTTGGCGCTGCCGAGGCCGTACCACAGCCACGCCCCGGCGCTGGGCCGGCCGGGCAACTGACTGCCGGTCTGCATCATCGTCACGCCGGGGCCGTGGTTGATGGCCTCCGTGTGAACGGCTTTCAGCACGCAGAGTTCGTCGGCCAGCTTGGCGGTGTGGGGGAGCAGTTCGCTCATCCACAGACCGCTCTCGCCGTGGCGGGCGAAGGCGAACGGGGAGCCGACCATCGGCAGGCTCGCCTGGTGGGCGCTCATCCCGGTCAGCCGCTGCCCGGCCCGCACCGACGCCGGCAGCTCCTCCCCGTGCCGGGCGGCGAGCGTCGGCTTGGGATCGAACAGGTCGATCTGCGACGGCGCCCCGGACTGGAACAGGAAGATCACCCGCTTCGCCCGCGGGGCGAAGTGCCGCCCGGCCGTCTCCGCCGCCGTCGCGGCCTGCGGGTTGAGCAGCGTGCCGAGGGCCATCCCGCCGAGGCCGAAGCCGAACCGGTTCAGCACGTCCCGGCGGCTGATCTGAGGATGGGGGGGAATGCCGCCCGTCACGGTCGCCTCACGCTTTCGTCCAAGTTGAGCAGGCCGTTGACCAGCGCCGTCAGCGCCGCGTGCCGGGCCGGCGGCAGATCCGCCGACCGCGGGGCGGCGCCGACGCCCAGCAGTTCCTCCGCCGCGGCCGGGTCCGCCTTGTAGCGGGCCAGCTGATCCTCAAAGAGGTCATGCAGAATCCGGGCTTCCGCCTCGTTCGGCGCCCGGCTGGTGAGGGTGCGGAACGCCTCGGCGGCGGCGGCGTCGCCGTCCTCCCCGTGCTTTTGCAGCAACCGGCCGGCGAACGTGCGGGAGGCCTCGACGAACTGCGTGCCGTTCAGCAACACGAGCGCCTGCAACGGCGATTGGACGACGTCCCGCCGCAGCCGGCAGACCTCCCGCCGGCCGGAGTTCATCGCCAACATCACCGGGGCCGGGGCGGTCCGTTTCCAGAAGGTGTACAGGCTGCGGCGGTAGAGCCCGGCGCCCTTGTCGGGCGTCAGCGGCGTGTAGGCCAGGGCCACGTCGTACGGCTTGGCCGGCGGGCCCCCGAAGCGCTGCTCCAGCAGGCCGCTGACGGCGAGGGCGTTGTCGCGGATCATCTCCGCCGACAGCCGCGCCCCGCCGGCCCGGGTCAGCCAGACGTTCTCCGGGTCGCGGTCGCGGCTGGCGGGGGAAACGACGCTGTCCTGGGCGTAGGTCGCCGACAGGGCGATCGTCCGCAGGAGCCGCCGCACGTCCCAGCCGTGCTCCACGAAGTCCCGGGCCAGCCAGTCCAGCAGTTCCGGGTGCGAGGGCAGTTCGCCCTGATTGCCGAAGTCCTCCGGCGTGGCGACCAACCCGCGGCCGAACATCAGCTGCCAGTACCGGTTCACCGCGACCCGGGCCGTCAGGGGGTGGTCCGGGTGCGTCAGCCAGCGGGCCAACCCGAGGCGATTCCGCGGAGCGTCGGCAGGGAAGGGGGGCAGGACGGAGGGGGTGTCCGCCGCGACGGGCTCGCCCCGTTGGTCGTAGGCGCCGCGGTTCAGCAGGAACGCGGTCGCCGGTGCGTCCCGCTCCCGCATCACCGTGATCGCCGGAGTCGCGTCCACCGCCGCCCCCAACCGCTCCCGGGCCGCGGACAGGGCCGCCCGGGCCTCCCGCGTCGGTTCATGCACCGCAGCGAGGAAGTACTCCCGCAGGGCTGTCCGCTGCGGGTCCGTCAGTTCCTCTGCCGGCGTGTCGAACAGCGGTTCGACGGCCGCCGGGTCGCACAGCGCCCGCACTTCGAGCGGCGCCAGTTCCCGCTCGTACAGGCGGAACTCGTCCACGGTCCCGTCCTTGAACCCGCGGTCGCGGTAGCGGGAGCCGAGGGCGAGGTCCGGGTAGCCGCCGTTCCACCGGGAGATCGTGCGGGTGAGGCGGTCCGCCGTGACGCGGGTCGCCGCCGGTTCCCCGTCGAGGAACAGCCGCAAGCCCGCGGCCCGGCTGGAGCCGTCGTAGGTCACGGCGACGTGCGTCCAACGATCGACCGCCAGCGGTTCGGTCGACTCAAGGCCGATCGCGTCGCCGGGCCAGAAGTGGGCGATCCGCACGGCCAGTTTGTCGGCCCGCTTCGTCAGCTCGTAGCCGATCGAGCCGGCGTCGTCCCAGCCGCGGGAGCGGCGGACGATCACGGCCCGTTCCGTCAGCTCCGTCGGTTTGATCCAGAGGGCGAAGGAGAACGGTTGGTGCCGCTCGAACCGCCCGGCGCCCGGCAGGACGACGGCGTCGTCGCCGGTCAGTTTCAACGCCTTGCCGACGTGCCCTGCGACCTGCCGGTTGGCGCTCGGCGTGACCGCCGGTTCGCCGGCCGGATTCGCCAGCGTCCGCACCTCGGCCGGGGAGAGCCTGCCGCCGGTTTCGCTCTTCGCCTGCTCCGCCGTCGCCTCGCCCAACTCCTCAAACGACAGGCTCGCCGCCAGCCCGACCGCCTCCTGCTGACGCCTGACGTCTTCCCCCGGTCCCCTCTCCCCCAGCCACGCGGCGAAGTCGGCGTCCGCCCCGTTCTCGACCTGTTCCAGACGCCGTTCGAGGTCCTCGACGGCGGCCCGGGCGGCGTGAATCTCCGCAGCCTGCTCGTCCGTGGGCAGGTTCATCGCCGGGGTGGGGACGGCGTCGGTGAAGAAGGAGATCAGCCCCCGCTCCGCCACATTGCCGAAGAAGGCCGACAGGGCGTAGTAGTCCCGCTGCGTGATCGGGTCGTACTTGTGATCGTGGCAGCGGGCGCACTCCATCGTGAGTCCCAGGAAGGCCGCGGCGGCGGTGTGCGTGCGGTCGGCGACGTTTTCGACCCGAAACTCCTCCGGCGAAGTGCCGCCCTCCTTCTTGTGCGAGTGCAGCCGGTTGAACGCCGTCGCCAACCGCTGATCCCGCGTGGCGTCCGGCAGCAGGTCGCCGGCGAGCTGCTCCGTCAGAAACGCGTCGTAGGGTTTGTTCTCTTTGAAGGCCCGCAGGACCCAGTCGCGGTAGGGCCAGACGAACCGCTCGTCGTCCCGCTGGTAGCCGTAGGAGTCGGAGTAGCGGGCCACGTCCAGCCACTCGGTCGTCAGCCGCTCGGCGTGGGCGTCGCCGTCCAGCAGCCGGTCGACCGCCGCGGCCCGGGCCGCGGCCGGCGCCTCGGCGTGGGCGGCGAGGAAGGCGTCCAGTTCCGCCAACGTCGGCGGCAGACCGGTCAGATCGAAGGTGACCCGTCGCAGCCACGCGTCCGGCGGGGCGGGGGGCGCCGGTTCGAGACCCTGCTCGGCGTGGGCCGCGGCGACGAAGCGGTCCAGGGGGGCGGTCGCCCACCCGGCGCCCGCCTCCGGCACGGGCACGTCGGCGGGCAGCGGTTTGAAGGCCCAGTGCGGCTCGAAGGGCGCCCCGGCTTCGATCCAGCGGTCGAGGATGGCTCGCTCCGCGTCGGTGAGGGTGCGGTTGGAGTCCGGCGGCGGCATCTTCGACCAGTCGTCCGCATGAATGCGGGCGTGCAGTTCGCTGCCGGCGAGGTCGCCCGGGGCGACGCCGACGTACCCGCCGAGATCCGCCAGGGCGTGCTCGCGGGTGTCGAGGCGGAACTCGGACGCCTGATTCGACGCGTCCGGCCCATGACAGTGGAAACAGCGATCGGACAGGATCGGCCGCACGTCCCGGTTGAACGAGATCGGCCGCTCCCCGTCCGCGGCGAATCCGACCCCGGCCACGGCGGTCCACAGCGCCAGCAACGCGACGGCGGCGGGCGGGCTCGGCGGCATGACGGCTTTCGGGAAACGGAGTCGCGTTCACCCATCCTACCGGCCGGCCGGTCCGCTCGGCGAACCCATCGGGCGGCGCCGGGCCGTTCCCTGACCCGCCGCGGCGGGGTCAGCCGGCGGCGTCGTCCTCCGGGGCGGGCGACTCCGCGGGGGGATCGGCCGCCTTGCGGCGGGCGTCCCGATTGCGGAGCCAGAGCCGCAGGTGGGCCGCGAGCCGTTGACCGACGGCTTTTTCGTCGCCGGCGGTCGCGTCGACGCCGGCGGCGGCGAAGGCGTCCTCGTGCACCTGATAGCGGCTGCGGACGATGATGTGGGCCTGCGGGGCCAGCGTCCGCACCCGCTGGATGATCATCAGCGCATCGGTGTGGTGCGGGATCGTGATGACGACCGCCTCGCAGTGCCGCAGCCCGGCGTGGTCGAAGATCTCCGCCTGCGTGGCGTCGCCCAGTTCCGCCGCGAACCCCAGCCGCCGAGCGTCCCAGACGCCGTGGCGGTTCAGATCGAGGACCGTCGTCCGCACCCCGCGATCGACCAGCGGCTGGGCGGCGATCCGCCCGGCCGGGCCGAAGCCGATGATCGCGACCTCCGGTTTGTGCCCCCCCTCGGTCGGCTGCTCCGCGTCCGCGGCGGGGGCGCCGAACTTCCGGGCGACGAAGCTCCCGAATCGGGGCGCCGCCGGCACGAGGAAGGCGCTGGCGAAGAAGGAGACGATCGCCGCCGAGACCACCAGCGAATACTGGTCCGCCGAGACCACCCCGCCGGACCGGCCGACGCTGCCGAGCACGAAGGCGAACTCGCCCACCTGGGCCAGCGCCAGACCGGTCGCCGCCGCGGTGCGGTGCGTTTGTCCGAACGCCCGGAAGATCGCCCCGACGATCGCCAGTTTGCCGACCGTCAGCGCCGCGACGACCGCGGCGACGAGATACCAGTTCGACAGGATCCAGATCGGATCCGCGACCATCCCCGCCGAGCCGAAGAACAGGGTGAGCAGAATTACCTGCAGCGGCGAGATGTCCGCCCGGATCTGCGTGGCGAAGTCGGAGCTGCCCAGCATCATCCCCGCCACGAAGGCCCCTAACGCCGGCGAGATGCCCGCGGCGTGGGAGACCCACGCCGCCCCCAGTCCGGCGACGGCGGCGAAGGCCACGGTCAGCTCCCGGTTCTGCCGCAGCGTGAGCCGACCGAGGGCCCACACGGCGACCGTCGTCGTCAGGTACAGGCCCACGGTCAACCCGCCGGCGACGAGGATCAGCCGGCCGACCTCCCCGGCGATCTCTCCCGGGCTCCCGCCGGCGCCGAGCACCGTCATCAGCAGGGCCAGCGGCACCACGGCCATGTCCTGGGTGAGCAGTACGCCCAGCGAGTTGCGCCCGTGCGGCATGTCGATCTGGCCGCGCTCCATCAGGATCCGCAGCACCACGGCCGTGCTGCTGGGGGCGACCATCGCCCCGAAGGCGACCGCCGCGGCGGCGGTCGGGCTGAAGGCGTACGCGGCCGCGGCGGCGACGAGAATCGTGACGACGACCTGCACCGTCCCGCCGAGCAGCGGCTTCGGGCCGAGCTTCCGCAGCCGGGCGACGGAGAACTCCAACCCCAGGCTGAACAGCAGCAGGGCGACGCCCAGCTCCGCGACCGCTTCGATCTCGTGCTGCGAGGTGACGGCCCCGACGCTGCCCGGCCCGCCCAGGAGCATGCCGGCGAAGAGGTAGCCGACGATTGGGCTCTGCCCGAACCGTGCGAACAGCCCGCCGACCAGCAGCGAGCCGGCCAGGAGCACGACGATGTCCCGCAGTAACAACCAGAGATCCACACACGCCTTTCGAAAACGTCCGGCGCCGCCGCGGGCCGGTCCGGGGGGAGTCTAACCCCGCCGGCCACATTCGCCGTCCGCCCGTCCGTCCGAACTCCCGCACCCGCAGAAAAGAACGACCCGGCCCCGCCGGGGCGGCGGGGTCGGGTCGAGAAACGGGGCCGAGCGGAACGCCGACAGGCCGGCGCTTCGGCGCTCGTTCAGTGCTCGTGGCGGCGATCGCCGTAGCCGTGGTACCGGCCGGGGAGCAGGTCGAAGTGATCCCCGTGCGGCACGACGGCCGGGCCGACGCAGTCGCCGTACGGCCGTCGCCCGAACCGCCCGTAGGGCGGCCGGTCCCACACCCCGTACCGGGACCCGTAGCCGGCCCCGTACCCGCGACCGAATCCGTAACCGCCGCCGGCCCCGCATCCGTACCCGTACGGGCCACGATCGAAGGAGGAGCCGTACCCGCCGCGGCGGCCGTAGAGGCCGGAGGGGGCGAAGCGATCGTCGAACCGGTCCCGGTCGCGGTAATGCAGGTCCGGCCCGTCGCTCAACGAGAGTTGCAGCGAGACCTGGGGGCGGTCGCCGGCGTCGGCCTGCGACGTGCCGGCCAGGAGCAGAGCACCGGTCGCGGCGAGGGTGAGCGTCGAACGGAGCATTGTCGCGGTCCTGAAACGGTTGGGGGAGAGGTCAGCCCCTCATGAGCACGCACGCCGCGTGCCGAGCGTCGCGCGCGAAGCGTTCGACTGCGAACGCCAACATAACAGACGTTTCCGGGCATCCCGCTCCCGCCGCGGCCGTCGCGTTAGGGAATCGAACGTTGTCGAAATGAGGACGGTTTCGCCCCGTCACGCCGCATTCAGGGCAGCGACGATGTTCGTCCGGGCCGCATGCCAAGCGGGCACGACCCCGGCGAGCAATCCCACGACGGCGGAGACCGCCGCGGCGGTCGCCACGAGGGAGAGCGACGGCCGGAAGGCGATCGCCACCCCCTCGGCTCCCACCGCCAGCCCGCCGAAGGCGAGGATCGCCGTTGCCGCGGCCGTCCCGACGAGCCCGCCGAGCAGGCAGATCAGCAGGCTCTCGCAGACGACCAGCCCGAACACGCGGCTCGGCCGCACGCCGAGGGTCTGCAGCACGGCGTGCTCCTTCACCCGGTCCTGCACGGCCATCACGGTCGTCGTGGCGACCAGCGCCAGGACCAGGCCCACGCAGGCGAAGCCGAGCCAGTGGGCGAAGCCGATCAGGTCCACCAAGTCCGACAGCGTGCTTGCCTGGAAGGCGCCCTTGCGGCGGGTCGTCGTGGCGACGGGGCCGGCGGCGAGGGCGGCGTCGATGTCGCGGGCCACGGCGTCCGGGTCGGCGTCCGGCGCGAGGGCGACCTCGTGCATCGTGACCAGACCGGCAGAGTCGAGGCCGCGGGTGTACTGGAGAAATTCCAGGCTGGTGAAGGCCACGTTCTCTTCGGAAGCGACCGGCGAGGCGAACGTCCCAGCCACCTCCACGCTGAGGTCGCCGATCGAAAAGGTGTCCCCCACCGCCAGCCCCCGCCGGGCCGCCAGCGACCGGCCGACCAGCGCCGCGTCCCGCCGGCTCTCGAACGTCGCCCAGTCGCCGGAGAGCAGCGTCAGCCCACGATTCTCCCGCAGTTGGGCCGGTTCGGCGCCGTTAAACACGACGATGTCGAGGCTCGCCCGGCAGTTGTTCGTCCACACCTGCACCGGCATGACGTCCCGCACCCCGGGCACCTCGCGGATCGTGCGGGCGTAGTCCTCCGGCAGTTTGCTGCTGGTCGGGCAGAAGCGGTT
>NZ_JBINJD010000159.1:0-11631 GCF_043951915.1 Alienimonas sp. DA493
GGTCCGCACAGCGGACCCTACGGGAGACCGCCGCGGCGGCGAGGGCTGCGTCCTCGGCGTGCAGCGCCGGGGCGAACAACGCCCGCCCGGCGGCCTCGGCGAAGCCGGCGACCGCCGGCAGGGAGGCGAAGTGCCGCGACGGCGACCGGCCCGGCGGTCGCGGCGCCCCGGCCCGCCGACACCGCCGGTCCAGTACCCGCACCGCCGCGACAACCGCGTCCCGCTCGTCCCGCCAGAGCCGGGCCAACCGCCAGCCGAGCACGTCCGCCCCGTCCGCCAGCCGCCGCCGGACAACGATCGCCCCGCACGCCGCCAGCAGGCAGGCCGCCGACGCCGCCGGGTTCCCGACGACGAACCGCCCCGCCGCCGCGAAGACCCCGGCGACGCGGTCCCGCCACGTCGGCGGCGGGCCGAGCGGTTCGTACCCCGGCGAAGGGTCCACGGTCGCCCACACCCCCGGGGCGACGGCGACCTCGCACCAGACGTGCACGTCCTCCTTCGAGACGACCGTGTGACCCAGCGTGCGGTCGTAGTTTTCCGCGTCGGCGTAGAACCCGCCGACCAGCCGGGCCCCGTACCCCCGGCACCGCAGCAGCAGGCAGCAGGCCGTGGCGAACTGGTAAGCCCGGCCCCGCTTCGCCTCATGCAGGAAGTGCAGCGTGGGGGAGCCGGTCTCGGGGTCGCCGGCGTCGAGGTCGAGGGCGTAGTCGCTTCGCAGCCGGTCGCGGATCGCCGTCACCTCGTCCCAGCCCGGTTCCCGGCCGGCCGCCCACGCGGCGGCCCGTTCGGAGAGGGGGGCTTCGAGTTCCTCCGGCGCCTCCGTGCAGCCGGTCGGCAGGGTGCCGAACAGCAGCGGGTCGTCCGCCGCGGCCGGGTCGAACCGCCGGCTGGCGGCGTGGACCACGGTCAGCGGCGGGACCGTCGAACGGTCCAGCCGGATCACGTCCGGCGCCGCGAGCGCGAACAGATCGGGCCGCGTCACGTCCGCGATGTGAATCCCGGTCGTGCCCGGCGGGCAGGGCAACTCCGGGCCGGACAGGTTCGCCACCTTCAGGGCGTGGGCGTCGGTTTCGCGGTACAGGTCGGACCAGGCCCGGCTCGGCTCCGGGCCGACCCACGTGCGGCCGTCGGCCTCCGTCGCGTGCAGCGCCCGCTCCTTCGGCGGCGCCTCCCGCCGCCAGCTCTCCCCGTCGAACGTCGCGTAGGTCGCCGCCCGCAGGTGCACCGGGACCCGGCCGGAGACGAACAGCAGGGCCGGCGAGGGCGTCTCGTCCGGCGTCCGTCCGGAGGCCGGCGACGGCTTGCGGCGGGTCGAAAAGTCCCCGGCGGACGGCCGCCCGGCGACGCTCATATCCTTCCGGCGGCTCTGGGCGACCTGCTCCTGACTGAGGGCCTGCGACCGTTCGTTCTCGCCGGGTTTGAAGGGCTCCTGGTAGGTGTCGTCGTAGGCGTCGAACAGGCTGGGGCGGTCGTCCTCGAGGAACGGGGCGTCGTCGATCGGGGCGAAGGAGCGGATGTCCTCGGTCCCGGCGACGAGCCGCTCGCCGTTGCCGACGCCCTCCCGGGCGAACGGGTCGGTCGCGTCGGAGCCGGAGCCGCCGGAGGTGGGCAGGAACCCGGCCCGTCCGGCGGCCGCCCCCCCCGCCGCCGACGGCCAGCGTGAGCAGCACGAGCCCGGCGACGAACCCGTGCGTCGCCCACCGCCCGCGGCCGGAACCGGCGACGCTCACCCGCCCCCGCAGCCCGCCCCAGTAGGCCGCCGCCGCCCCCCAGGCCGCCGCCGCGGCGAACAGCAGCAGCGCCGCCCGGACCGCCCCCGGCGACGCCGCCGGCCCGAGCGGCAGCCCCGCGGCGAACAGCGCCGCGAACAACGCCAGCAGCCGCGACATCGCGTTCGGTCCCGGCAGATGCCCGCACGCCGCACAGGCCAGCGCCGCGAACCGCAGGCCGTCCAGCAGCACGATCTCCACCGCCCGCCCGGCCCCGAACGCCCGCAGCGCCGGTTCCATGCCGACCGAGGCCGCGACCAGCCCGAGCCCCCACAGCGGTAGCGTCCGGCCGACGGAGGCGAACCGCCCCGCGACCGCCGCCGCGGCCATCGTGAGCAGCCCCGTCGCGGCGATCTCCGCGGCCACGGCCCACGGCGCCCGCTCCCCGTTCGCCGCCGCCAGCGAGACGACCGCCGACGCCGCGACCGCCCCCGCCAACGCCGCGAGCCGCAACGGCGTCGGGACTGCCGGGCCCTCTGTCGACGGGCTCCCTGTCGCCCGGTTCGCCGTCGCCCAGTTCGCCGTCGCCGCTAGGCGGCGCGTGTCCCTGGGGGAAGTTCGAATCACAGCTTCAAGCGGCACGACAGGCCCTCCGCCAATCCGCCGCGAACCGCTCCTCCCGCCCCGGCGTGACCCGCACCCAGGCGGGGGACCGGCGGGAGCAGGGCGGCGCGACAGAACTGCCGCCGGCCCGAACCGCCCGCTCCCCACGTTCCACAACGCCCGCCCGCCCGGTCACGACGATGTCGCCCCGCCCGCCGCGATCCGGCCGGGCGGGCGCCGCGAAGCCGCCCCGCGGCACGGCGGCGAGGGCGTCCAACAGGCGTCGCAGCGCCGCCGGATCGCCGCCGAGACGGTACGTCGTCCCGTTCAGCCGGCACTCCACGGTCGCCCCCAACCGCACCAGCGATTCGCACAGCCCGGCGACGACCCGCACCGCCGACTCGACAGCCTCCTCCGCGTCCTGCGGTTCCGTCCCGACCTCGGCGAACGAGGACGCCGCCAGGTCCGCCCGCAGCCGGACCGTCGCGGTGCGTCCGGCCTGCCGCTCGCAGACGATCAGGCGGCGGTGCCGGGCGGTTTGGGCCCAGTGGACCCGGCGGAGGGAATCGCCCTCGCGGAAGGCCCGGGCGCCGAGCAGTTCGCCGAATTCGCCGGGATCGCGGTCGGAGAGGCGGTCGTCGGAGGGATGCGGGGCGTCCGCGACCGGCACGTCCCCGGCCTCCGGCCCGCGGGGCCAGACGACCAGCCGCCGCGTCACCTCCGCGGGGACCGCGGCGCTCCATAGGCCGAACGGAAATGCCGTCGCCAGCCGCGGCGGGGCCAGCGGATAGACGCCTCGCCGCGGCGGCGTGAACGTCCAGCGGTACTCGACCGTCGCCCAACCGGGCACGCGGTCCAGCGTGAGGTCAGCGGCGTGCGCCCCGGTCTCCGCGGAGCCGAAGCCCTCCACCACCGACAGCCCCCACGCCGGGAGCGGCAGGCGGTTCGTGACCCGCAGCACGACAGTCGCCGGCACGCCCTCGCGGCCGCGGCGGCCGTCGAACTCGACGGTGCATTGCAGCCCGCGAGCGGCGACCCACGGCCAGACCACGCCGAGGGCTCCGCCGACGGCCAGGGCCGCCGCGACCCACAGCGCCGCGGCGTTCAGCGACACGCCGACCAGCCCGGCGGCCGCGGTCGCCGCCGCGACCGCCCACAGCGGGTGCTTCAGTTTGTAGGCCCAGCGGTTCTGACCGGGGCAGAAATCGTGACGGAGCAGCCGCGTGAGGTACGCGACGACACGGCGGGGGCCGACGACGCCGGGCAGGGCGCCGCCGTCCGCCGCGGGGGCGAAAGGCATGGGAGATCGTCCGCCCGCGGGACCGGCGAACCGTCCGGCATGCAGCCGGCGGCCCGGCCCGGGGGCACGGGGTGCGGGGACGGGGTCACGGGACCGCGGGCCGCACGTCTCAGCGCCGACGGCGCCCTGCCAAGGCGCAGCACGGAGCGGGGGAAACGCGGGGTCGCGGTCAGACCGCCGCCGGCGGTCCCCGGACTCGTCGCGTCAGGGTGGGCGTCCGGCCGACCGACGGAGACACGTCGGCCGCGACGCACGGCGGGGCCCCCGCGGCGTCCAGCGGCCGCGGGGCCTCGGCGATCTGCTGGCCCATTGCCAGGAACTGACAGACCGCACAGTGGTGCGGGTCGTGGGGGGCGGCGGGCGCGTCCCGCTCCGGGCGGCTCGGCTCCGAGTCGCCGCAGACGGGCGAGACTGGCCCGTCGTCGTGCGCGGCGTGACGACGACCGGCGCGCTCCTCATGCTCGCAAAGGGCCGCGGGCGTCGTCGGGGCGCCGTCGGGAACGAACGCCACGTGTTCGCAGCGGCCGTGGTCGCACCCGGCGTGACCGCCGCCGATCAGCCCGTGCAGCCCGGTCCCCCCGACCGCCGCCGCCAGGTAGGCGGCCGCGGCGACGAGCGCCGGCAGTCGAAACAGCACGCGGGACAGCGGGGACCGCTCCTCAAATGCAAGTCGTGTGCACGTTACGGCCGCGGCCGGAGTCGCGTCAACGCCGTCGGCGGTGAACGGCGCGCCGCGACGGGGCGGTTGCGGGGGCGTTGAACGCGGGCGGGGCGTTAGACTTTTTCTCTCCCCGGTCTCCGCCTCGCTCCCCCGGCCCCCGCTCCGCTGATGAGACGCGCCCTCTCCTCCGCCGCCGCCGCCGCGTTCCTGTGGTTCGTCGGTCCGCTCGTCGTCGGGTCCCTTGGCGCCGGGGTCCTGCCCGCCGCGGAGGGGGAGCGGTGGCCGCAGTGGCGGGGGCCGGACGGCAGCGGGCGGACCGCCGCCACGGACGTCGTCTCGGAGTGGGGCCCCGAACGAAATGTCAACTGGCGGGCCGAACTGCCGGAGGCCGGCAACTCCACGCCGGTCGTGTGGGGCGACCGCGTGTTCCTCACCCAGCCGCTGTCTGAGAAGAATCAGCGGGCGCTGCTCTGCCTCGATCGGGCCACCGGCGCCGAACGCTGGCGGCGGGGCGTGACCTACGAACAGCCGGAGTCGACCCACAAAACGAACCCCTACGCCTCCGCCTCGCCGGCCACCGACGGCGAGCGGGTCGTCGCCTGGTTCGGCTCCGCCGGCCTGCTCTGCTGGGACATGGAGGGGAACGAGCTGTGGCGCCGCGATCTCGGCGAGCAACGCCACATGTGGGGCTACGGCTCCTCGCCGATCCTGCACGGGGACCTGTGCATCCTGAACTTCGGCCCCGGCGACCGGGAGTTCCTCCTCGCCGTCGACAAGACGACCGGCGAGACCGTCTGGCAAGTCGACGCCCTGGACGACGAGGCCGAACGCGCCCTCAGCGGCCCGGAGAACGACGGCAACTCCCGGGACTTCGAGGCGGACGGCCCCCGCCGCGACCGCCTCCGCGGGTCGTGGAGCACCCCGATCGTGATCACCGTCGACGGCCGTGAGGAACTCGTCGTCACCCTGCCCCGGCGGGTCAGCGCCTTCGACCCGGCGACCGGCGAGCGGCTGTGGACCTGCGGCGGGTTCGGCCCGCTGGCGTACGCCTCGCCGATGGCCTCCGACGACGGAATCGTCGTGGCCCTGGGCGGCTACGGCGGGGCCTGCCTGGCCGTGCGGGCCGGCGGCAGCGGCGACGTGACGGAGACCCGGCGGCTCTGGCATCAGCCCCGCGGCGCCGGTTACCTGGGCACCGGGGCCGTCGTCGACGGGGCCGTGTACGTCTGCGACATGGGCGGCGTCCTCCGCTGCCTGGACGTGCAGACCGGGGAGGAGCTGTGGAAGGCCCGCGTCGCCGGCGGGGGCACCTGGTCCAGCGTCACGCAGACCGCCGACGGCCGCATGTTCCTGCTGACAAAGTCCGGCACGACCGCCGTGTTCCGGGCGAACCGCGAGGAGTACGAACCGATCGCCGCCAACGACCTGGACGAGAGCACGAACGCCTCCGTGGTCGCCGCGGGCGACGACCTCTTCGTCCGCACCGACGACGCCCTCTGGTCCGTCGGCGCACCGGCCGGGAACTAAAGCGTCCGCCGAACATTCGTCGCGGCGCGGGGTCGAGGGTGGCTCCCGCGCCGCCTCACGGCGACGAAGCGGCCCGCGGGCGTCTCTTTAGAACGCGGCGGACCGCGACGGACGCCTGTGCAGCCAGGGGCGCAGCAGGGTCGTCAGCGCCGGCATGACGAACCAGGTGAGGGTGACGACGACCGCCGCCACGACGACCGCCGTGGCCGCGAAGGCCGGCAGCGCCGTCAGCCGCGGAACCAGCAGCCAGGACCAGAGCGTCACCGCCGGGTACACCCCCAGCCAAGTGACGATCGCCATCTTCCACCGCGGCGGCGGGTGGCCGGCGCCGCGGAAGAACGCCTCCAGGCCGTGCAGCGGCCGCACGACGGCGTCCCCCTCGACCAAGTGGGCGGTCTCCTCTTTATAAGTTTTGAACATCTCCGATTCGTAAAACGCCCGGCTGTGAGCCTCGCTTTGGAAGGACCGCAGCACGCCGTACTCCCGGTCGTCGCAGCCGGGCGCCGGGCGGATGAGGTGCGCCCCGGTCGTGCCGCGGTCGTCCAGGGACCGCTGCACGAACCGCAGCAGCGCCTCCTCGAATTCGGCCTCCTTCCCCTCCCGCACCCGGAGGGTGATCGCGCAGTGCACGGGGCGGTCGGCGGTCGATCCGTTCTGAGTCGAACGGTCCTGAGTTGAACGGTCTTGAGTCAATCTGGGCTCGGTTGGCGGGGCGTCGGGCGGCGAGTCCGCCATCCTACGCCGACGGCGGCGACGGACGATCGGCCCCGCCGGGGGCGCTCCGGAACTTGAGGGGAAGTGGGGAAAGGGCGCCCGGGGGACGGAAATCTCTCATTCGGCGGGGCGGGACGGGCCGATTGGAAGGGGAGGGCGGTCGGGGCCGAAGGACCGCGGCCGCGACGCTCCTCCCGCGGCGGCCGGCCGGCCGGTTGGTCGGCGTCGGGGTGTTCCCGTCCACAAGCCTCTCGACCGCCGCACGGATGCGCCGTTTCCCCGCGATTCGTCCCCCGTTCGGCGGCGGAGCGTCCCGCCGACGCTCCGGGGGGGCGCCCACGGCGAGCCGGCGCTGGTTGCGGCGGGCGCTGCCCTGGCTGCCGGCGGCCGCGTTCGCCCTCGCCGCCCCGGCCGCGGCGCTGGGGCAGACGACGATCAACGCCCCGACGACCGTCTCCGCCGAGGACGCCGCGGCCGACGACGTGGAGGTCGTCGCCGGCGGCTCGGTCGTCGTGCAGAACGGCGGCTGGCTGAAAGCCCGCGACTTCGTCACCTCGCAGAACGTCACCGTCGACGCCGGCGGGTTCCTCTCCACGCAGCCCGGCGGGGCGGTCGCCGGACCGTTCGGGGGCAACGGCGACTTCGTCGTGACCGGGGGGACGACCTCCGTGGCCGGCGGGCTGTTCGTCGGCGGACCGGGGTCGCTGGGGGCGGGAACCGGCGAGACGCAGCCGACCGGCGGCGCGACCGGCACGCTGAACCTCTCCGGTGGGTCCGTGATCGCGGAGGCCGGCGGCTCGATCGTCGCCGCCGCCCTCGCCCAGACCGGCGGCACGCTGCGGGCCGACGGGGCCGTGACCCTCGAGGGCGCCGCGGCCGTCGGCAGCACGGACGCCGCCGCCAACCTCCAAGCGACCGCCGGCGGGACCTTCGCCGCCGACGGCCTCGCCCTCTCGGACGCCGGCGGGAACGGCGTGACGGCCGCCCTGGGCGGGACGACCACGTTGAACGCCGGCGGGACCGCCGCGGACGCGGACGTGTTCACGGTCTCCGCCGGGGCGACCGCCGGGGTGTCGGGAACCGCGACCGTCACCGGCGAAACCGTCGTCGCCGGGGCCGGTTCCGCGGCCGCCGTCGAGCAGGACGGCGCCCTCGCGACCGACGCCCTCTCCGTGGAGGGCGGCGGCGCCGTCACAGTGAACGCGGGCTCCGCCGGCGCCGCCGACGGCCGGCTGACCGTCAACCAGTCCACCACGATCGGCGACGCCGCCGCGGCCGGCGGCACGCTCACGGTGAACGGCGAGGCGACCCTCGGCGCCACGGCGATCGACAACGGCGGCTCCCTGCTGGTGGGCGCCGCGGGAACCGTCACGACCGCCGACGTCGGGGGGACGTTGCAGGCTCTGACCGTCGGCGGGACGAACGCCGGTGGAACGCTCACCGCCGCCGCCGGCGGCTCGCTGACCGCCGGCGCCGTCAGCCAGACCGGCGGGGTCGTCACCCTCGGCGGGACGGCGCTGTTCGATGGCCTCAGCGTGACCGGCGGCTCCTTCGGCGCCGCCGGCGACCTGACCGTGCTCGGCGGTACGACCTTCAACACGTCCGGCGCCGCGCTCTCCGGCCGGGCGGACCTGAACGGACTGAACCTCGCCGGCGGCACGCTGACAACCTCCGGCCTGCAAGCCGCCTCCGCCGGCCTCACCGCCGGGGCCGGGGGCGCGACGATCGCCGGCGGCACGCTGACGGTCGCCGGCGACGCCGCCCTCGGCCTCACGGACGTGACCGGCGGCACGTTGCAGATCGACGGCGCGGCGACCACGCGGGCCGGGTTCGTCGGGACCGACCCGCTGAACGCCCTGACGGTCGGCGCCGGCGGGGCCGCGCACGTCGCGGCGGCGGGAACGCTGGAAACCGCCGCCCTCGGCCTGTCCGCCGGCGGCGCCGCGACGATCGACGGCGCCGCGACCCTCGGCGCGGCGACGGTCGACGGGACCGGCTCCCTGCTGTCCGTCGGCGCGACCGGCGTGCTGAACGGTACCTCGCTGGCCCTGACGAACGACGGCGACTTCCACAGCCTCGGCGACGTGAATCTCTCCGGCGCCGCCACGGCGGACGGGGGCGGCGCCAGTCTGCGGATCGACGGCGGGACCTTCGACGCCGCCTCGCTGGGCGTCTCCGGCGGCGGGGCCGTCGGTGCCGGCGGGAACGTGACCGTCGCCGGCGCCGCGACCGTGAACGGCTCCGGCAGCGAGATCGACGTGCACTCCGGCACGTTCGACGCCGGCTCCCTCGCCGTCGCCGGCGGGGGGACCGCGTCCGTCTCCCGCGGCGGGACCGGCGGGACGGCGACCGTCTCCGGGGCGACGACCGTGGACGGCGTCGGCTCCCTGCTGGAGGTCGGCGTCGGCGGCGTGCTGAACGGCGCCACGTTGGCCCTCACCAACGCCGGCGCCGCGACCAGCGCCGGCGACGTGAACCTGTCCGGCGCCGCCTCCGTCAACGGGACCGGCTCCGCCCTGACCGTCTCCGGCGGGGCCTTCGACGCCGCCGCCCTCGCCCTGACCGGGGCCGGCTCCGTGACGGTCGCCTCCGGGGCGGCGCTGACCGCGGCGATCTCCGCCACGCTCGGCGACGGGACGAACGGGGGCGCGCTGACCGTCGACGGCACCGCCGCCCTGGGGGCGGCGACCGTCCTCGCCGACGGCGTCCTGACCGTGAACGGCGCCGCCTCCGCGACCTCCCTGACCCACGCCGGCGCCCTCGCCATCGGCGCCGCCGGTTCCCTGACGGCGAGCGGCGCCCTCGCCCAGACCGGCGGCGCGACGACCGTCGCCGCCGGCGGGACGCTCGACGGGGCCTCGCTCGCCCAGACCGGGGGGACCGTCGACCTGGCCGGGACCGCGACCCTCGCCGGCGCCGCGACCGTCGACGGGGCCGGTTCCTCGCTGACCGTGCAGTCCACGGGCGAGTTGAACGCCGGCTCGCTGGCCGTCACCGGCGGGGCGACCGCCGCGACCGCCGGCGACGTGAACGTGACGAACGCCGCCTCCGTCGCCGGGGCCGGCTCCACGCTGACCGTCTCCGGCGGGACCTTCGACGCCGCCAGCCTGTCGGCGACCGGCGGCGGGACGATCCACGTCGACGCCCTGCTGACCGTCGCCGGGACCACGACCCTCGACGGCGGCACGCTGGACGTCCGCGGCCCCGGAGCCGTGTTCACGACCGACTCCCTGGCCGGGGTGAACAGCGCGGTCCTGAACATCGCCGAGGGCGCCGTCGTCAACGCGAACGTCTTCAGCCTCGACGCCTCCTCCGCCCAGACGGTCGCCAGCGGCGGGACGCTGAACGTCGGATCCCTCGCCTTCGCCGGCGGCTCCACGATCACCGTCGACGCCGGCAACATCGTCAGCAGTTCCAACGCGGTGACCGTCTTCGGCGGCTCCACCGCCCGGGTCAACGGCCTGCTGCGGGGCCGGTCCTTCACCGTGGAGCAGGGCGCCCTGCTGGCCGGCTCCGGCGTCTTCGAGGCGACCGGCGCCGGCCCCGGCGACGGCTTTCAGATCGCCGGCACGGTCGCCCCCGGCAACAGCCCCGGCGTGCTGGGCGCGATCGGGACCGTCCACGTCGCCCCCGCCGCCGTGCTGGAGATCGAACTGGTCGCCACCCCCCCGGGCGTGACGCCGATCGCCGGCGTGGACTTCGACCGCTTCGACGTCACCGGCCCGGTCACGCTGGACGGCGCCACCGTGACCGTGACGGAGTTCGGCGGCCCCGGGGTCTTCGCCGTCGGCGCCCGCTACGACGTCGTCACCGCCAGCGGCGGGCTGACGGTCGTCAACCCGCTGCGGCTCGTCAACAACGTCGCCGGCGTGCGGTTCGCCCCGCTCGTCCGACCGAACAGCTTCGGCCTCGTCGCGGCCCGGGAGGTCTCCTACGCCGACGCGTTCGGCACGACGCTCAACCGGACCGCCCTGGGAACCGGGCTGGACGCGGTCCGCGGCGCCGCCGTGCTGGACGATCTGCGGGACGCCCTCGACACGCTGCCCTCCGAGGTCGCCGCCGGCGCCGCCCTGAACGCCCTCTCCGGCGAAATCTACGCCACGCACCGCACCGCCCTGAACCGCGGCACGCTGCAGTTCTTCGACGCCCTCGCCGCCCGCGACGGCGTCCTCCCGCTGGACTGCGGCGCCTGCGGGACCCGGCCGACCGGCCTGACCGGCTGGTGGGACGTCGGCGGCGGCGGCGGCCGGATCGACGGCGACGGCAACGCCGGCGGGGCCGATTTCGGCCGCGTCGGCACGACCTTCGGGCTGTCGCGGTTCGTCCGCGGGGGCAACGGCGGCGCCGCCTTCGGCGGGTTCTACGGGTACGAATCCCTGGAATCGCAGGTCGATTCCGTCCGCTCCCGGGCGGAGTCGGACGTGCACCGCCTCGGCGCCGACGTCCGCGGGAACTACGGCCGCATGTACGGCCGGGCGACCGGCTTCTTCGGCTTCGCGGGGACCGACGTCCGCCGGGACGTGACGATCGAGAACCCGCTGTTCCCCTACGCCGACCGCAACGCCGGCGCCCTCGACGGGCTGCTCGCCGGCGCCGATGCGGAAGCCGGCGTGCTGGTCGGCGGGCGGAGCCTCTACGTCATGCCGACGTTCGGCCTGCGGTACGCCGGCGTCTGGCAGGACGGCGTGACCGAGGGCGGCGGCCCCACGGCGCTGATCGTCGACGAAGCCTCGCTGAACGAACTCCGAACCCGCCTCGGCGCCCGGGCCGGGGCGCAGTTCGGCAACGAACTGCTGTCGGCGGTCGGCACGCTGGAGGCCTTCTACAGCCGGGACGTCTCCGCCGGCTCGACCGGCGATGCGACCGCCGTCTTCGCCGCGGCGCCCGGCGCCCCCTTCACCGTCCGCGGCACGGACTTCGGCCGCGACCGCTTCACGTTCGGCCCGGGCGTGTCCCTCGGAACCGAGGCGCTGACGGTCGGCGCCTTCTACCGACTCGGCTTCAGCCGCGAGGCCACCCTCCACGCCGGCGACCTCCGGCTGGAATACTGCTTCTGAACCGCCGTCGAGACCATTGGCAGCCCGAGGCGCAAGCCGAGGCGTGCAGGCGTGGCTGAC